>JAFSFN010000053.1 GCA_017435185.1 Clostridia bacterium
AATTGTGAAAATGTGCATATGTGGCTTGAAAAATGGTAATACTTGGTCTATTATAAACATGCTTGTTAGCACTCTGAAAGCTGGAGTGCTAAAATGAGCATACAGAAATTACCAATAATTGACACAGGAGGTCATTAAAGATGAAAATCAAACCCTTGGCTGACAGAGTAGTTGTCAAGAGCGTAGAAGCTGAAGAAACAACAAAGAGTGGCATCATTCTCACGGGCAGTGCAAAAGAAAAGCCCCAGATGTCCGAAGTTTTGGCAGTAGGCCCCGGCGGCATGGTTGACGGTAAGGAAGTTACCATGAATGTTAAGGTCGGCGACAAAGTTATCTATTCCAAGTATGCCGGAACAGATGTAAAGGTTGACGGTGAGGAATATGTCATCGTTCGCCAGGCTGATATCTTGGCAGTTGTAGAATAAGGAGGTAAATAGAAATGGCAAAACAAATAAAATACGGTGAAGATGCTCGCCGCGCGCTTGAAGCAGGCATGAATGCTCTTGCCGATACAGTAAAAATCACATTGGGCCCCAAGGGCAGAAATGTAGTTCTTGACAGAAAATACGGCGCACCCCTCATCACAAATGACGGTGTTACTATTGCAAAAGAAATAGAACTTGAAGATCCGTTCGAAAACATGGGTGCACAGCTTGTTAAGGAAGTTGCCACAAAGACAAACGACGTTGCAGGAGACGGCACAACAACAGCAACTCTTCTCGGCCAGGCAATCATTCGTGAAGGAATGAAGAATGTTGTTGCAGGCGCAAGTCCCATGGGCATTAAGGTCGGTATCGAAAAGGCTGTTGAAACAGCAGTGGACGGTCTTAAGGCTATCAGCAAGCCCATTGCAAGCAAGCAGGCAATAGCTCAGGTCGCTTCCATTTCCGCCGGTGATGAAAACATCGGTCAGCTTATAAGCGATGCTATGGAAAAGGTCGGCAACGACGGCGTTATCACGGTTGAAGAAAGCAAGACCATGAAGACAGAACTTAATGTTGTTGAAGGTATGCAGTTTGACCGCGGCTATGCTTCCGCATACATGGTAACGGATACAGACAAGATGGAAGCTGTTTTGGATAATCCCTACATTCTCATCACAGAGAAGAAGATAAGCAATATTCAGGAGATACTTCCCCTCCTTGAACAGGTCGTACAGCAGGGCAGAAAGCTCCTCATAATCGCTGAAGATGTTGAAGGCGAAGCTCTTGCAACTTTGGTCGTTAACAAGCTCCGCGGCACATTCACCTGTGTTGCTGTTAAGGCTCCCGGCTTCGGTGACAGACGCAAGGCAATGCTTCAGGATATCGCAGTTTTGACAGGTGGTCAGGTTATTTCCGATGAACTCGGTATGGATTTGAAGGAAGCAACTATTGATATGCTCGGTACTGCTCGTCAGGTCAAAGTCGATAAGGAAAACACAACTATCGTCGAAGGTGCAGGCGATCCTTCGGAAATCAAAGTGCGTGTAAGTTCTATTCGTTCCCAGATCGAAGAATCAACTTCCGATTATGACCGTGAAAAGCTCCAGGAACGCCTTGCAAAGCTCGCAGGCGGCGTTGCGGTAATCGCTGTAGGCGCAGCAACAGAAGTAGAGATGAAGGATGCAAAGCTTCGCATCGAAGACGCTCTCAACGCAACTCGTGCAGCAGTTGAAGAGGGCATCGTTCCCGGTGGCGGTGTTGCACTCATAAATGTAATCGGTGAAGTTGAAAAACTCTATCAGTCAGCAGAGGGCGATACAAAGACGGGTATTGCAATAGTCATGCGTGCGCTTGAAGAACCTGTTCGTCAGATAGCCGCAAACGCAGGCCTTGAAGGCTCTGTAATAGTCGATACTATCAGACGCAGTGAGCAGGCGGGCTACGGTTTCGATGCTCGTGTAAACGAATACTGCATAATGGAAGAAAAGGGTATTATCGACCCCACAAAGGTCACACGCTCTGCACTCCAGAATGCGGCATCCATCGCAGCAATGGTCCTCACAACAGAGAGCCTCGTATGCGACATTCCCGCTCCCGAACCGGCAGCACCTGCAGGAATGGGCGGCGCACCCGGCATGTATTGATAATATCGTTTTGCAGTAAAATAACAGCAAGGCACTTCGTTGTGAAGTGCCTTGTTTATTGATAAATCTTTATTGCGCTTTCAAAAAAGTTGTGCATTGTAAAACGAAGTGTATCGGGCGACAGTATTTCGACGTCACTGCCGAACTGTGCGAGCCATGTAATAAGCGAATCGGAGAGAGAAACGGTGACGGTAACGATAAAAGTGCTGCCCATGTCTTTTGAAAACTTTGCCAGATTTCCGAATTTATTGATAAAAGCGGCTTGCGTGTGCAGGGCGCATTTTAATTTTATGCTTATGGGAGCTGTACCCGATGTATTCAAAAATGCTTTGATGCTGTCGTTATCGGACGGGAGCGGTGTACAGGGTGTCGGAAGGGGAAGCGAATCCAAAGCTATGCTGTGCATGGTTCGGATATCCAAAAGCAAAAAACCGTCTTCGTCGTCCGATGTGCAGGCAAGGAACAAACCGTCGCATGTGCTGAAAACGGCATAAGGGGCAACTCTTTTCCTGATATTCACCAAGCCGTCGGTGTAGGAAATCTGTTTTGAAGCGGCTATTGCGCAATTTATTGTGTCAAGCGAAGCAAAACAGTCATTTGTCTTTTCCTTTACGGAAAGCATTGCTTTGTATTTTGAAAGCTCTTCGGCATTTTGTGAAGTAAGTTGCAAAAGCAGTTTTTTTGAGAGCTTTTCTTCGGTGGATTTGGTGATGAAAGAAGCGTTTTGAACGGCGGCAAGCAGCAGCTTTATATCTGAAAGCGTGAACTCATGCTGTCTGAGATAATAGCCGGTAGAAGATGAACATATCTCAAAACCGAAACCTCTGAGCGCATCAATATCACGATAGATGGTTTTGCGTTCTGCCTTTATGCCCAGCTTTGAAAGTTCGTCGATAAGCGCAGGCACGCTCAGACGATGCTCCGAGTCGGTTCTGTGCATAAAAATATCTGCAATATGTAAAAGTCTGAGCTTGGTATCTGCCATAAAAGTCTCCTTATGCATCTATTTTATAATGAAAAATTGCTGTGTCAAGCAGGGCAAAATTGCATTTTTTTTGACAAAGGTGTTGATACAAATTTAATTTCTCGGTATACTGTATTTGTGGAAATTAAGACTAACTTATGAGGAGGACAAGTTATCATGCAATATTCCTGCGAAGTGCAAGAAATGTATTGCGTTGCAAAGGGCGCAAAGCACGATCCGGCACCCATACCTGAAGAGGGCAGATGGGTCAAAGCTAAGGAAATAAAGGATATTAACGGTTTGACACACGGTGTTGGCTGGTGTGCACCCCAGCAGGGCGCCTGCAAGCTCACACTCAATGTTAAGAACGGTGTTATCGAAGAAGCTCTTGTTGAAACATTGGGCTGCTCCGGCATGACACACAGCGCAGCTATGGCAAGTGAAATACTTCCCGGCAAAACAATCCTGGAAGCATTGAACTCCGACGTGGTCTGCGATGCTATAAATACGGCTATGCGTGAGCTTTTCCTGCAGATTGTTTACGGCAGAACACAGAGCGCATTCAGTGAAGACGGTCTGCCCATCGGTGCAGGTCTTGAGGACTTGGGCAAGGGCTTGAGAACTCAGGTCGGTACAATGTACGGTACAAAGGAAAAGGGTCCCCGTTATCTCGAAATGGCAGAGGGCTATGTTTTGGCAGTAGGTCTTGATGAGAACGACGAAATCATCGGTTACAAGTTCGTCAGCTTGGGCAAGATGATGGACGCTATCAAGAAGGGCGAAGACCCCAAGACCGCTTACGAAAAGAATATCAGCACCTACGGCCGCTTCGACGAAGCAGTCAAGGTTCTCGACCCCAGGCATGAGTAATAGGAGGATAGGGACATGGTATCATTTGAAGGTTACGAAAGAAGAATAGATAAAATCAATGCTGTTATGGCAAAGTATGGCATCGAAAGTCTCGAAGCTGCCGATGAAATGCTCAAGGCCAAGGGTATTGACGGTCGTGCCATAGTTCACGGCATACAGCCCATCGCTTTTGAAAATGCTGTTTGGGCATATACTCTCGGTGCAGCTATCGCTTTGAAAAAGGGCGTTAAGTCTGCCGCAGAAGCTGCCGAAGCAATCGGTGAAGGCTTGCAGGCTTTCTGCATTCCCGGTTCAGTTGCAGACCAGAGATCGGTCGGTTTGGGTCATGGCAACCTCGGCGCAATGCTTCTTCGTGAAGAAACAAACTGCTTCGCTTTCCTCGCTGGTCATGAGAGCTTTGCAGCAGCAGAAGGTGCTATCGGCATCGCAAAGACAGCAAACAAGGTTCGCAAGCAGCCCTTGCAGGTTATTTTGAACGGCCTCGGTAAGGATGCGGCATACATCATCTCCAGAATCAACGGTTTCACATTTGTTGAAACAGAGTATGACCAGTTCACAGGCGAACTTAAAATAGTTTCTACAAAGGCTTTCTCAAACGGCGATCGTTCCAAGGTTCGCTGCTACGGCGCAGACGATGTTAACGAAGGCGTTGCAATCATGCGTCATGAGAGCGTTGATGTTTCAATCACAGGTAATTCAACGAACCCCACACGCTTCCAGCATCCTGTTGCAGGCACTTACAAGAAGTGGTGTAATGAGAACGGCAAGAAGTACTTCTCCGTTGCATCCGGCGGCGGCACAGGCAGAACTCTCCATCCCGACAACATGGCGGCAGGTCCCGCTTCCTACGGCATGACGGATACAATGGGCAGAATGCATAGTGATGCTCAGTTTGCAGGTTCTTCATCAGTTCCCGCACACGTTGAAATGATGGGCCTCATCGGCATGGGCAACAACCCCATGGTTGGTGCAACAGTTGCAATGGCAGTTGCTATCGCACAGGCTGAATAAACGAAACCGCAATTCACAAAGCCCCGCGAGTTAAAACTCGCGGGGCTTTTTATGCATAAAAACAAGCGATGGTTTCAACAATAACTAACGTTTTTTTGATTGTTTGACGGTGGAGCGAAAAACACTTCTTACAGGAAGAAAAGCTCCTGTAACTATGCTGGTTTTGTTCCTGTTTGTTGGGCGCGTCAGGAACTATCATTCTTATATAGCGGTGTTTTGGAGGAAGAAAAATGCTTGTTTTTGATATGCATGATATCGGAGAAAGATTGCTTGCCATGAGAAAACGGAAAGGGATTACTCAAAGTGAGGCTGCTGAAAAAGCAGGTTTATCGGATCGTACTTATGCGGATATTGAACGCGGAACGGTAAATATGAGGCTTGATACGTTACTTAAAATTTGCCGCACATTTAATGTAACGCCCGATGAATTGCTTACAAAGGAAAACGCTCTTTTTTCGTATGAAGAGGAAGATATCCTGAACAAGCTGAATAACTGCACAGCAAAACAACGCAAAACCGCACTGGAACTGTTATCGGTATATTTCAAATCATTGGATTAATCTTTGAATGCAGGTTAGGGGTTTTGATATGGCAAGAATTTTGATATGGCGACCCATCGTCAAAGGAAATGAACTCGATATTTTTAACAAAACGGAATACGATTCGCTCTATGAGCATATTCGTGTAAATTTCAACGGTGTTTGCCCTAACTGGGGGAACAAGTTGTGGTTTATGGGTTTGTATTCTCAAATCAATGACTCGAACAATCAGATAACATTCAGAAGCAGTGAAACGCCCGAGGAAATTAACGACAATTATGACATGATAATATACCCCATGGCAAACTTTTTCGGCAGAGAATGGGCAGGTGGTATGGAAGCATTGGCGGAAGTTTTTGAAAAAATAAAAATTCCGACATACATAATTGCCTGCGGAGTTCAGGCGGATGATTATAGTGATCTTGATACGCTTGTTAGCGACATCGGTGACAGGGCAAAGAAGTTTATTTCCGCGATATATAATACGGGAGGCGAGTTTGCGCTTCGAGGTGAGTTTTCGAAAGAATTTTTTGTTAAGCTCGGATTTGATTCCGCTGTGGTTACGGGTTGTCCGTCGCTATATCAGCTTGGCAGGAATTTCAGAATGAATTCCTTGGAAAAAGTCGAAATGAGTGAGCTGAAACCTCTTTTTAACGGAAAAATGAGCCTTTATTCAAAAGCGGCATTATATTTCAGTGAAAGCGAATATTTTGACCAGGACCATTATTTTCCGATGCTCTACGATGAGACTTTTTTGAACGATCGCTCTTTAAGGGCAAAATTGCGTTTTTATCGCAGCTTTGGTCTTGAATCGGCACTGTATTTGAGTGAGGGCAGATTGAAGCATATTGCAGATATGGATGACTGGTATGCATATATCAAAAAAAGCAGATTCAATTATTCGTTCGGTACACGCATACACGGTTCAATAATGCCGATACTCAGCGGCATACCTGCAACGGTGTTTGCAATAGACACCAGAACTCAGGAAATGGCTGAATTTTATAATATCCCCTGCGTTCGAGCAAAAGGTAATGAATGTTTGAATGAAAGAGATGTATATAAACTCTATCTTGAAGCAGATTATACAAAGTTTAATCAAACATATGAGGAAAAATATTTGAAATATGAATCTTTCCTGAGAGAAAGGGGTATCGTCTCAAAGATAAACGAAAACAATACCTTCCTCAAAGAAGAAAATGGCAATGATTATTTTGACCGATTTATAAAAAACAGAGAAGAATTCAAAGAGTTTTATAAAGAACTCAAACGAATACGCCCATTGCTTGCTTTGGGAGATACTGTTATGAAGTTGAAAGAAAAACTTTGAATAAAAAAGCCATGTGGGTTTTTGCTCACATGGCTTTTTGCATTAAAACTTTTGCATAAAAATAAGACAAGATGGTTATTTTGGATGCATAAGGCTCTTTATTTTTATTAAATGGTGAGGTATAATACGAAAAGTGGCGAACTGCAGGAGAAAATGCGATGATAAAGAACATAGTTTTTGATTTCGGAAATGTTATAGCCAAATTTGAACCTGAAAATATAGCCTCACAGTTTTGCGACAATGAAAATGATAGGGCGCTGCTTATGGCGGCGGTTTTTGAAAACTGGGCAGATATAGATGCAGGCAGAAT
>JAFSFN010000007.1 GCA_017435185.1 Clostridia bacterium
CTTTTCTTGTCAATATTGATGCTTTTTGGAACAGCAAGCACAAGTGTGTTTGCTGCGGCTTCCGATTCTAACGACAACGGCATGGATGATGTTTTTGACGAATGGCAGGCTGTGGTCACGCCCACACCCGATGATACTGTGCGTCTTGCGAGAAATGCGGTGCTGTATGCCGCAAAAAGCATAGACACATATATAAAAAACAATCCGGGCACGTTGCCGAATTATTCAAGTATAGACGAAGAAAAAATATACATGCCCGAGATGCTCGGCTTGCTTGCACAGCTCATTGTTGATATGAATTACAATAATGCACGCAATGTAGCAAGGAATTTTGCCGCAGAGACCGATACCGTCTATGAGCAGATGAGTGCGGGTACGCTCATTGTCTCGGAATATGTTGAGCTTGCGCAGAAGACTGTTGATTATATTGCACAAAATGACATGGCTCCCGGCTGTCTTGAGTCATCGCTCGGCACACTGTCATTCTATACACTCATGAGAGTTTTTGCGGCAGTATGCACATCTTTTCGCAGTATGGGCGTGCTTTGTTCCACTGTGTCTGTTGCGGCGTGGGAAAATCCTTTACCGATACCGCCCGAGGAGCACGCAGAAGAATTTGAACTTAACAATGTGCTGAATGCGGCTCGAAGCATAAACACTTACAACACCAATAATGAGGGCAAGTTCCCCAACTATGTTTCCATTGGCGAAGAAAAGGTCTATATGTTTGAAGCACTCGGCCTTTTTGCTCAGATGATAGTGAATCTTAGCGGAAATGATGCGGGCGTTGTCACACGAAATGATGCAACATTCTTTGAAACAGCTTATGAAAATGTGACAGGAACAACGCTTACAAAGGCTCAGTATGTTGAAGCTGCACAGGCGGTTGTGACGCATGTGAACAGCTCGCCGACATCATCGGCACCGGGCTTTATAAATACAGCCGCAGGTGATTTGTCGCACCAGACATTGCTTAAACTTTTTGCATCAATAGGAGCACAGTACAGAGAAACAAAAGTTTTGCCCGAAACAGTAACTGTTTCGGCATGGACGGACATTTTGCCCACGCCGCCTGTTCCGACAGAACCGCCCGAGTATACATATCTCACAATCAAATACATTTTATCGGGTGCTGTGCGTGTTCAGACAAATATCGAAACAAACAATGCAATGCCCAATTATGTAACGGTTGAAGATAGCAGAATGTATCAGGGTACCATGCTCAGAATGTTTGCATCTACGGTTGCGAATATAAGCAGGGGCAAGGCTGTTGATATGCCGTTTATGGAAGTTGCAACACCGTCAAGACTTGCGGCTGAGACGATAACTTCTTGCTCCCTGACAAAGGCTGAATATGTAAGTCTTGCAAATCGAATAGCGGAAACTATCTACAAAAACAGCGCTTTGCCTAACTACTGCACAACAACTCAGGGCACTATGAATCATTACAGCATGATATATATGTATGCAAGAATATTGAACTTCTATCATCAATACAACTTCCTGCCCGACACAATAGAAGTTGCACCGTGGAGCTATTAATATGGACAGAATCATATCAAATTTGCTGATTTATACCGATATGCCCAAGGATTCTGTTTTGATGGAATTGAGCGAGATATGCAGGGAAGTTGACAGAAAGCGTGACTGCGACAAAGAATCTCTCACAAAAAAGGTATACAAGCAAATTCGGAAACTGCTCGTGCTTGCTACAGACTATGGCTTTGATAAAAACCTGTGGCATGATTATCTTACTTTTATGCTCATTATGGACGAGAATCCGTTCAGCCTGACTTGTGAAAAGATGGGGGCAAGGGAGGGCAGTGTCAATCATTTTGCAAAAAATGATTTTAAGGCATTCAAAGCACTTTTTGACTATGATTTTTCGTACATAGAGGAAAAACTCGGCGTTGACTGCTTCAGCTGTATCACAAATTATAAGGCTGTTGAAAAGCCTGAGCTTATGTATAACAAAAATGTGAGTGAAAAAGTGAGGGCATTGAGCGACAAACTTTCGGCATCGGCTGATGGGAACGAGTTTTTTGAGCATATTACCGCTTTTTATCGTGATTACGGTGTCGGTGCGTTCGGGCTTAATAAAGCATTCCGCATAGGAAACGATAAAAAGGGCGAACTGAAATTCCTGCCCATAAATAATATGGACAAGGCAGTACTTGATGACCTTGTGGGTTATGAATATCAAAAAAAGAAGCTCACGGATAATACAAGAGCGTTTGTTGAAGGCAGAAAGGCAAACAATGTGCTTCTGTATGGTGACAGCGGTACAGGCAAATCTACGAGCGTAAAAGCTATTGCGAACGAGTTTTATTCAAGAGGACTTCGTATGATAGAAATATACAAGCACCAGTTCAAGGATTTGTCGCAGGTCATAGCTCAAATAAAAAATCGCAACTATAAATTTATAATCTATATGGACGATTTGTCTTTTGAAGAATTTGAGATAGAATATAAATTCCTCAAAGCAGTTATAGAGGGCGGCGTTGAGACAAAGCCCGAAAATGTACTCATATATGCTACATCGAACCGTCGTCATCTTATAAGGGAAGCGTGGAAGGATAGGGATGATATCGTTATAGACGATGATGACGTGCATCGTTCCGACACAATAGAAGAAAAACTGTCGCTTGCGCATCGTTTCGGCGTTACCATAAACTACTCAAAACCGTCACGCCGGGAATATTTCAATATTATTTCTGAGCTTGCCAAAAAAAACGGCATCGTAATGGACGAAGAGACCATGCAAAAAGAAGCGA
>JAFSFN010000008.1 GCA_017435185.1 Clostridia bacterium
GAGCTTTTGAGCGACAGTTCAACTGAAATGGGCGGCGTAAAAGAAGCCACACTCTCTCTTTCGGGCAAGGGCGCATATTCACGCATGAAGTTTGAAAGCGGCGTGCATCGTGTACAGCGTGTTCCCGAGACAGAATCTCAGGGACGCATACACACAAGTGCCGCCACTGTTGCCGTATTGATCGAAGCAGACGATGTTGAGGTGGAGATAGACCCTAAGGATCTGCAAATAGACACCTACAGAAGCGGCGGCGCAGGCGGTCAGCACGTCAACAAGACAGAAAGCGCTATACGCATAACGCATCTGCCCACAGGACTTGTTGTCCAGTGTCAGGATGAACGCAGTCAGCACAAAAATAAAGACAAGGCAATGCGTGTGCTCAAGAGCCGTCTTTTTGACCTTTATTCACGCAAGCAGGCGGAAGCGGCGGCTTCCGACAGAAAGAGCATGGTCGGCAGCGGCGACAGAAGCGAACGCATACGCACATATAATTTTCCGCAGGGGCGTGTCACCGACCATCGCATAAACATGACGCTCTATCGTCTTGATACATTCCTTGACGGCGATATGAACGAAATAATCGAAGGCTTGATACTTGCAGAAAGAACAGCGCAGCTCTCGGGTGAAAGCGATTGATAACAAAACATTATAAAACAAGCGACAAAAATGCAATTAGCGACTGCGGCGCAATTATAAGGCGCGGCGGTCTTGTTGCGTTTCCGACAGAGACCGTTTACGGGCTCGGAGCGAACGGACTTGACGCAAAAGCCGTCGCTTCAATATTTGCCGCAAAGGGCAGACCTAATGACAAACCGCTCATACTGCATATTGCCGACCAATCGACCTTGAACGAATTATGGAAAGATGTGCCTGTAACAGCACTAAAACTTATAGATGCTTTTTGGCCCGGTCCCTTAACTCTTATATATACCAAGAGCAATATTGTTCCCGATGAAGTAACCGCTTCACTTACAACGGCGGCCATACGAATGCCCGACCACGAAGCGGCACTTGCGCTCATAAAGAGCGCTCAAGTTCCCATTGCCGCCCCCAGTGCCAACTTAAGCGGCAAACCCAGCCCCACCTGTGCCGAGCATGTAAGTGCCGACATGGACGGCAGGATAGATGCAATAATCGACGGCGGCGCTTGTACTTGCGGCGTTGAATCGACAGTGCTTTCACTTGTAGGCACACCTACGATACTACGCCCCGGCGCCGTCACAAGAGAAATGCTCTCGTCGGTGATAGGTGAAGTAAAAATTGCCGATGCGGTACTCTCGCCTCTCAAAGAAAACGAAAAGGTGCTCTCTCCGGGCATGAAATATAAGCATTACGCACCCGATGCAGAAGTCTTTACAGCATCGGGCACGCCTTGTGAGGTCGCCGAAAAGATAAAAGCCGCTTATGCGGAATATTCAAAAAACGGTAAGAAGTGCATAATATTTTCTACAGCTTCCACTCAAGGCTTTTATGACGGACTTCGCCATGTTACAATAGGTGATGATAAAGCACCGCTCACGATGTGTGCGGAACTTTTCTCAATGCTGAGAAAATACGGAAGCGAATATGACATAATATTCGCCGAAGCCATCGACAGCTCGCATGAGGGGCTTGCATATATGAATCGCCTGCTTCGTGCGTCAGGTTTCAGGATGATATAAAAATGAAAGTTAAAAAAACGATACTTTTCATATGCACCGGCAACACCTGCCGAAGCCCCATGGCGGAAGCACTGCTTAAAGCCGAGCTTAAAAACCGCGGTATTGAAAACAAATACGATGTGCGTTCGGCAGGGCTCTATGCTTCCTTGGGCAATATATCTAACGGTGCAAAAAACGCACTTGAAAGGCTGGGAATAAGCGAATTTTCACATTTTGCGGTTCAGCTTGATGCCGCCATGCTTTTCAGTTCCGACATCGTGCTGTGCATGACACAAGCGCATAAAATGAGCCTGAAAAATGCCGAAAATGTATTCACGCTCCACGAGTTCGTCGGAGAAAGCGGCGATGTGAGCGACCCTTACGGAGGCGATGACTTGACTTATTACAACACCGCTTCAGAACTTTTGCGGCTCATAAAACTTTGTGCCGATAAATTAGAAAACAAAACGGAGGAATAAAAAATGAAGATAGCTATTGCAAGCGACCACGGCGGATTTGAATACAAAGAACAGCTCATCCCATTCCTTTTGGGGCTCGGTTATGAAGTAACGGACATGGGCTGCTACAGCAGTGACAGCATAGACTATTCAGACTATGCATTCCCTCTTGCTCAGGCAGTTGCAGAGGGCAAAGTTGAAAAAGGCATCGTAATTTGCGGTACGGGCATCGGCGTTTCAATATGCGCCAACAAGGTTAAAGGTGTGCGCTGTGCTCTCTGCACCGACCCGCTCATGGCAAAGCTCACTCGTGAGCACAACGACTCAAATGTGCTTGCACTCGGCGGCAGGATAATCGGCATTGAGCTTGCAAAGGAAATTGCTTCCGTATGGCTCTCAACACCGTTTTCAAACGATGCACGCCATATCCGCAGAATAGACAAAATATCTGAGTATGAGAAGTAAATTAAAGCACCCTTTCGGGTGCTTTTTACTTAATCCCTCTTACTGTTTTTGGCAAGATCATATTTTTCCTTTGCCATTTGCTCGGCTATTTTCAAGCCTGTAGGTGTTGCGGCAAGGCCGCCCTTGGCAGTTTCACGAAGGTCAGGGTGCATCATTCTGCCGACATTCCGCATGCTTATCACGACTTCATCGAACGGAATTATGCTTTTTATGCCCGAAAGTGCCATATCACTGCATAACACTGCATTTACTGCGCCGAGCGCATTTCGCTTTATGCAGGGACATTCAACAAGACCTGCCACCGGATCGCACACAAGACCCATGACATTTTTGAGTGTCATTGCTGCCGCATCAAGACTTTGAGCCACTGTGCCGCCTCGCATCTCAACAAGCGCGGACGCTGTCATTGCTGAGGCTGAACCCGTTTCCGCCTGACAGCCGCCGGATGCACCTGCAATACTTGCGTTCTTTGCGATTATTACACCTATTGCCGATGCGTTGAAAAGTGCTTTGAGAAGCATTTCATCATCAAGTCTGCGCTGATGCGCATATTCTATGAGCACACCCGGAAGTATGCCGCTTGCGCCTGCAGTAGGTGCGGCGACTATCCTGCCCATTGTGGCATTCACTTCCGTGACCGCCATTGCCGAAGCGACGATTTTCGTGAGGTTTTCGCCCATTACAGACTCAGGTGCAAATTCAAGCAATGTATTTGCATCATCACTGACAAGCCCTGACACAGAAACATGCTTGCTGCTTATGCCCTGCTTAATGCTATCCTTCATCGTTTTGAGATTGAGACGCATTTCGGAATATATCTCGCCCCTTGTGCGTTCGCCGATTTCAAGCTCATAGCGGACTGCCGCTTCACTTATTGTGATGTTGTTTTCTTTGCATATATCAAAAAGTTCAGCACCTGTTGAAAATATCATGTTCATATGGAGCACACCTCCGTTATGCCGTCAACATCGTTCTCTATTGCCTTTAATACTTCCTCACTTATATTGGAGTCAGTCTCTATCACCATGCAGGCCCCTTGACTTTTCTGCGAACGAAAGACCTTCATAAACGCAATGTTGATCTTTCTTTCGGCAAGTGCAGCCGTTACTCTGGTGATTATGCCCGGTCTGTCCTTATGGAAAACAATGAGCGTAGGATATTCGCAAGTAAAGCCCACATCCATGTCGTTTATTGAAGTTATTTCTATGCGTCCTCCGCCTATGGAAGTGCCGATATAGGTATATTCCTGGCCGTCATCACCCTGAACATATACGCTTGCGGTGTTGGGGTGAGCCGCCTCTTCCTTACTGAAATCTATTGATACATCAATCCCCTGCTGATGTGCAGTGAGCTTTGAATAGCGTATACCGCCTTCGTCAGGGTCCATACCCAACACGCCTGCAACTATCGCCATATCGGTACCATGCCCCCTGCCTGTTTCGGAAAACGAACCAAAGAGTGTGATTTTTGCACGCTTTACCCTGCCGTTTACGAGTTTGTTTGCTATCTGGCCGATTCTGACAGCACCTGCTGTATGTGAACTCGACGGTCCTATCATACGAGGACCTATTATATCAAAAATACTGCAATTCATACGCTACCTCTCATGCTTGAGACATTATAACATATCAGTTATTTCTTTCAAGGAAGTTTTTCGCTTCGTACATAAGTTTTGACCTTTTGGTAAAGTTTTTTCCCACAAGTTTTCTCGCGCACGCATCATCACCGCCTGCGAGGCGCTCTGCATCAAACGCTGCTTTCTCTTCTTCTGTCGGTTTCCTTTTCAACAACTTAGCGTTTTCTCTGCACGCATGCATACATATCTCACAGCCCATATACTGCTCCATGTTTTGAAGCACAAAATCAGGATACGGCACATCGTCCATATAATAGCGCATGCATTTTCTCTGCTCTATTTTTCCGCCGTCAAGCGCATTGACAGGACAGGCTTTTATGCAGTTTTCACAGTCATCTGCACACACTTTTGTTTCTTTGGGAACAAATTCGCAAGGCTCTGCGGCGTCTGTCGCTATTGCCGAAAGTATTATGCGTGAGCCGTAATGGGCATATCTTAAAAGTCCGTTTTTTGAGACCTTTCCTATTCCGTTTTGAGCAAAATATGCCCGGAGCGGTATTCGTGCCGTTTCGGCATAGAAGCCCTTTTCTTTGATAGCGGCAATTACTTCTTTAGCGGCATGGTACGCCGTATTTGAAGCAATATAGTACGCACTTATTCTTTCATCACTTTCAAACGGAGAATAAGGATATATCAAAAGCACGACTGTTTTGGCTTTTATATATGCACTCTTTACATCATCAAAAAGAGCAACATTCTCAAGCCCTGCCGCATCAGCATCTTTGCGCCATGTGTCCAGTGCCGCGGGAGGTACAAAAAAAGTCTCTGCAAATCCGTATTCATTTGAAATCTGCTTTATAAAATCGTACATATGGTGATTGTATAACAATGCAAGACTATTGTAAATATGACGGAAAAGTAGTAGAATAATAAAAAAATCACAATTCAGAGGTGGAACACAATGGCAGATATGAAATATGTTCTTGTCACCGGCGGCGCAGGTTTTATCGGCAGCCACACTTGCGTAGAACTTATCGAAGCAGGTTATATGCCCGTTATCATCGACAATCTTTCCAACAGTAAAATCGAGTCTCTTGCAAGGCTCAAAAAGATAACAGGCATCGACATTCCTTTCTATCAGGAAGATGTTCGCAACAGAGAAGCGCTTGACAAGATACTTGACGAGTATCCCATCGTGGCGGCTATCCACTTTGCGGGCTATAAGGCAGTTGGCGAATCCGTTGCTAAGCCCATCGAATATTATCAAAACAATCTTGGCTGCACACTCACTCTTTGTGAAGCACTCACAGCTCATAATGTCAAGCGTGTAGTATTCAGCTCCTCCGCAACAGTATATCGTGAAGGCGACGAAGTACCGCTCAAGGAAGAATATGAGCTCGGCTGCACAAATCCCTATGGTTGGACGAAGTACATGAGCGAGCAGATGTTCCGTGACCTTTGCGTTGCAGACAAAGACTGGTCAGCAGTTTTGCTCCGCTACTTCAATCCCATCGGCGCTCATAAGAGCGGTCTCATCGGCGAAGAACCCAACGGTATTCCCAACAACCTCATGCCCTATGTCGCAAAGGTTGCAAACGGCGAACTCAAAGAAC
>JAFSFN010000054.1 GCA_017435185.1 Clostridia bacterium
CGGCAATGACTATGACACGGTTGACGGCACAGGCGTTCGTGATTACATCCATGTTGTCGACTTGGCAAAAGCTCATGTTCTTGCAATCGACTATGCCTGCAAGAATACAGGCGCTGTCGCAATCAATGTCGGCACCGGCCGCGGCTACAGCGTTTTGGAAGTTGTCTCCGCATTTGAAAAAGCAACAGGTCAAGCCGTTCCCTACGCTATTGTAGACCGTCGCCCCGGCGACTTGGCAGAAGTTGTCGCTTCTCCCGAAAAGGCTTCGGCACTCCTTGGTTTCAAAGCACAATACGGTATCGACGATATGTGTGCTGACGCATGGCGTTTTGAGCACAATCTCAACAAATAATATTATCTGCAAAAAAACGCTCAAGTGCAAAAATGCACTTGAGCGTTTTTTATACCTTTCCGAGATATTCTTCAAGGCATATTCCCTGTTTGTAAATTTCTCCTGCCGCCTTTTTGCCCACATACCTAAAATGCCAAGGTTCATAAATAACGCCGGTAATATGCTCTTTATCTTTAGGATAACGGAGGATAAAGCCGTACTTGTGTGCGTTTTGGGCAAGCCATCTGCCCTCCTGCGTTTCGCCGTAAGCATCGTCAGCTCTGTCGTGTGCTACGCTTAAAATATCCATCGCAAGACCTGTTGCGTGCTCGCTCATTCCTCCCGGCATTACTTTTACGGGATTATTGTATGGGTCACTGCCGTAATTAGGTTCCGTTTTCAATCTTTCTTCCCAAAGTGTCTGCTGATAAGCCGTTGAACGATATGCGCTCGTTATTTTATATTTACTCATACCTTGCGCCGAAGCAGCTTTGAACATTTCACTCGCCGCCCTGTCGGCCTCACTGTTTTCGCTTGAATTTTCATTCTGCAATACTACCTCATCACCGAATACCGAAGTTACGCATACAAGTCCTTCGGGTCTTTCATCCCCTGTCGGGTTATCAAAATTCACAATCACAAGATATCCCGAAGCAGCCGGATATATACTCGGCAGCGGCGTGATTGCTGCACTGTGCTGAGGAAGTATATCACCTGTCGGCAACGCGCTTTGTATGGCTTTGCCGGTGCTCACCATACAATGTAAAAGTTGTATGGCTCCCACCGCCGCCATTGCAGTCACTATACCGCAAAAGTAAGCAGCCGCTGCTATTTTTTTCTTTACACTTCGGCTCCTTTTCCGTCTTTCCAAAAAATCGCACCTCCTTGATAAAAAAGCATATCAGGGAGATGCCAAAAAGCTGTTTTATTCCTGTATGAAACTTGTCAAATATCGTAATATTTTTTATTGCAGAATCTGTATTTCTTTCTCTATATTGCCGTCTGTTGATTTGTCAACACATTCCTTGCCGTAAGGCGTCAATTCTGCTTTTACGGTCAGCAGTTTATAATCCAAGTGCACAGATATACGCATCATATCTTCTTCCAGCATTATAAACGCCCAACCCTGAGACTCAAATTCATCTTTATAATACAAAAATTCGCCCAGCCCCAGATAATCGACAAAAGCATCCGCCGTTCCACCTATATCAAGCTGTGGCAAACTTGTTGATTGTAATGTAATTTCCATAACCGTACCTGTTGCCGCTTCAATACCTATTCTAAGGTCGATATCTTCGCTCAAAAATCCTATAAACCAAATTCCGCATCTGCTTTGATTTACATCCACAAAACAAGCATATTCAACACGTGAAAGTGTCGCGCTCTTCCATTCTTCATTCTTCGGTATAATACCATCTTCCATAAGCTGCGCTACCTCATTACGCGCCTTATTGACCGCCTGTTCCATATTCATTTCATAGTTTTGGGGTTCAGCAACAATAGTCTTTCCGTACATCATAAGGTAGTTTATCTTTATATACTCCGCATAAGAAGGCTTTCTGTTCTCCTGCCACGCAAGAAGTTGTCCGCCATCACTTTCAGTACCATACATATAAATATTCGTAGTTCCTATAAGGTCCTTCTCATCTCTGTCAAGCAGCAAAAGCGGTACTGCAACACCCGACACTACGATTATGCACACAAGGAAAATGCTCAACGTATTTTTTAATGTTGTTTTCATTTTTCTTATGCCTCCTGTATGCCCGATAATGTAAGCGTCACCGTTGTTCCTATGCCCACATGACTTTTATATTCAAGACTGCTTCCGTGAAGTTTGGCTATTTTTGAAGCAATGGCAAGGCCTAAGCCTGCACCGTGTTGTGAGCGTGAGCGCGATTTGTCAATCATATAAAACGCCTCAGTTATTCTTGAGAGCTTATCCTCGGGTATTCCGCAGCCATCATCAGTCACGCTTATCATATATTTTCCATTTTCAAATACACCGCAAAGGCTTATGTGACGACTTTCTGCCTTTGAAGCATTGTCTGCAAGATTAAGAATCAATGTTTTGAAAAGGTCAAATTCGATATTTATAAACGCTTCCTGCGCCGAAACCGTGAACTCTATTTTTTTCTTTTTCATCAAAGGCCTGAGCGTTTCAGCAATATCGGAAAGCACTTCCGACGCCCGCATTTCCATGAATGTAAATTCTGTCTTATTCAAAATTATGAGTTCCATGAGTTTGAGCGACAGCGCTTCAAGCCTCATTCCTTCGTCAACTATATAGCTTGCGGCTTTTTTTATTTCCTCACGGCTCAAATTCTCTTTCTGATATATCATATCAGCATATCCTATAACTGATGTAAGCGGAGTTTTCAGTTCATGTGCGAAGTTTGCTACAAAATCTTCCTTCTGCTGTGCATTAAGTTCAAGCTGTTTTATAGTCTGTTCTATCGTCTCCGCCATAGCATTGAAATTTCTCGAAAGCTCACCCGTTTCGTCGCTGTTGATTATCTGAGCACGCTCTTGATAATTACCGTTTTCAAAACTTCTCACACTCTCGATAAGGCGTTTTATCGGCGAAGTTAAAAAATACGACAATACAAGCATTACTGTGATCGCAGCGCATAAAACAACAGTAAAAGTAGCTACATACTGCTTTTCCATTGCATTTTTTTCCTGAACTATAGGTGTTATATCCCGCGTCGTTATAAGCCGTACCTCAATGCCGCTCTGCGCAAACCTTCCCATCATAGCAAGACAATAATCACCATCTCTTGTTTCTATGCTGTGCATTATTCCACCCTCGCTGACGGAATTTACCTTTGAAAAATCATACTCTTTAGGAAAATCAGAAAATATTATTTCACCGTTTCCATCAAGAATTGCTGTCTGATTTTTGTTAGGAGACAGCAATGCAGTTTGTTCTGCGGCAGTTTTTATCGTCTCATCATTCAAGTTTCCGTTTTCACTGTTTGCAAATATCTCTGCCTGTAATGCAAACTTAAATATCTGATATTCTTCAAGGCCTCGCTCTATCTCTCGATCTACAGCATTATTAAAGCTGTCCGCTATCATCATATATCCCATAACGGACAACGCTGTTGTGATTACAGTCATTGTGCATAAAAATATTTTTGTGAACAACTTCACTGTTTTTATACCTCCAAGCGATACCCCACACGAAAAACGGTTTTTATATGCTCGTCCCAATCAAGTTTTTTTCTGAGCCTTTGGATGTGTGAGTCAAGAGTTCTCGTTTCGCCCGAAAACGGCTCGTTCCACACTTTTTCATACAGTCTGTCTCTGTAAAGCGCAACATTTTTATTGCGTATGAGTTCTATCAAAAGATCAAATTCCTTAACAGTAAGGTCGATTGACCGGCCTTCCTTTTTAACTGTTCGTGATTCCGTATTTATGCTTACACCAAAAATCTCGTATTCCGTGGTTGCCTTACTTGTTCGTCTCAGTATCGCTTCTACACGCGCAATAAGCTCACCTATTTGAAAAGGCTTCACTATGTAATCATCAGCACCGAGTCTCAATCCTTTTATCTTATCTTCCACTGTTCCCATTGCCGTAATAAATATAACAGGTGTACCCATGGGACGGACATATGCCAAAAGTTCATATCCGTCTATTTCAGGAAGCATTATGTCAAGCAATATAAGGTCATAGCAATTCTGTTCTATAAGGTCTGCCGCCCTTTTCCCGTCGTATGCCAATGTACATAAATAGCCTTGAGCACTCAAATTCACTTTTATCAGGTTCGCTATTGCTTTTTCATCTTCAACTATCAATATTTTAAGCATCTTTTCACCGCCTTGTGCATATTATATATGATGTTATCATTATATTCGACAGTTGTGACCAAGTTGTGCCTTTTGCGATATTTTTACAGCCGGCTTGTGCGTTGACATGCCGAGATATACATGATAAAATATATTTGTTAAATTTTAGACAAAGGAGAGACATATTATGCCAAACTTCCAGATTCCCGAAAAAGCAAGAGTAGCGGTTTTAACCGGTGAGAAAAAGATTGATATTTTTGAGCTTCCCATTCCTGAGATAAATGATGACGAAGTTCTCGTTAAGGTAGAACAAACAGGCATATGCGGAACAGATGTTCATGAGTACAAGGGTGATCCTTTTGGATACATACCGGTTGAGCTCGGCCATGAGGGCACAGGAACAGTCGTTAAGTTGGGCAAGAATGTCACAACAGATTATTACGGCAATCCTCTCAAGGTCGGAGACAAGATAGTTACAGGTCTCAAGCCCTGCGGCGTATGCGATATTTGCAAAAACGACCCGGAGCACGTTCACCTCTGCCCCGCAGGCGAAATATTCGGCCTCATGCCGGGCGAAGAATCCTATAAGAACTTTAACGGCTGGTTTGGCGAGTATATAAAGATAAATGCAGGCGGCGTAATATTCAATGTAAGCGATATGGATGTTGACCTGCGCACACTTATTGAGCCCACTGCCGTTATCGTCCACGCTGTCGAGCAAGCAAAACAGATATTCAATTTCAAGCAGGGTTCATATGTTCTCGTGCAGGGATGCGGTCCCATCGGTCTGCTCTTACTTGCAATGGTCCGCACAATGGGTGTTCGCAACATAATCGCTGTAGACGGTGATGAACAGCGTTTGAAGATGGCTGAAAAGCTCGGTGCAGCATATACAGTAAACTATCTCA
>JAFSFN010000055.1 GCA_017435185.1 Clostridia bacterium
AAAACTCCCGTACTGCTCCTGACCGCAAAAGACACAATAGAAGACAGGGTCAAAGGCCTGGACTGCGGCGCCGATGACTATATGATAAAGCCGTTTGCGTTTGATGAACTGCTTGCAAGAATACGTGTCATGTTCCGTCGTGCTTCGGGAAGCGTGAGCAATGTTTTTACACTTTCAGATCTCACGGTTGACTGTGATTCCCGTGAAGTAAGGCGGGGAAACACTCAAATAGCACTTTCTGCCAAGGAATTTGCGGTGCTTGAATATCTCATACGCAATAAAGGCATAGTTCTCTCAAGAGAGAAAATTTCCCACCACATCTGGAATTATGATTATGAAGGCAGTTCAAATGTAATAGATGTCTACATTCGCTACCTCAGAAAAAAGATAGATCAAGACTTCGACAAGCCTCTTATCCACACGGTAAGGGGTGTGGGCTATGTGCTTAAAGTGTCGGAGGAATAACAAAATGTCCATAAAATTAAAAGTAGTATTATGGTATGCCCTGTTTATGCTCGTGATGATGGTCGCAGTGCTTGTATTTGTGTTCTGTGCAGGAACGAATCTCGGCAGGGCTCAAAGCAAGGAAAAACTTATAGAAACGGTCGAAGAAGCGGTTGACGACATGTTCTTTGCCGGCAAAAAGGGCGAACGAAAAAAGAATAAAAACGGCAGCGGTGAAGAAGAAAACGGCAAAACGTCCGAACAGGAAATAGCCTTTCACGAGATAGAAACCTATGAAAACGATACATATATTGCCGTTTACGATTCTGATTCACAACTTGTTTACGGCATAATTCCGCAGGCGATAGCGTCAATCGACACACCTGCTTTTTCGCATGGGCTATTGCAGGAGATTGCGATAGGCAATGACAGATGGCTGTTTTACGATTACATGACAGAGACTTCGCAATACGGACTGCTTACTGTGCGAGGAACAACAAGCATAATCAACGGTACAGACGAGATAAAGCCGCTTCTTGCGGCGGCAGTGCTCATTATGCCTGTTCTCATACTGCTTTCCGTTACGGGCGGATACATCATAACAAAAAGAGCATTCAAACCTGTCAAGCAGATAAATGAGACCGCAGAGCGCATAGCTTGTGAGAACGACCTTTCCTGCCGTATAGGCCTTGGCAAGGGAAATGATGAGATATATACGCTTGCAAACACATTCGACAATATGTTCGACCGCTTGCAGGAGGCGTTTGAAAACGAAAAACAGTTCACTTCGGATGCTTCCCATGAGCTCAGAACACCTGTTTCCGTCATAATTTCTCAGTGCGAATATTCAATCGAAAATGCAGATACGCTCTCTGAAGCAAAGGAAGGGCTTAAAGTCGTGCTCAATCAGGCAACGAGAATGTCATTGCTCATAAGCCGGCTCTTAATGCTCGCAAGAGCTGACAAGGGTCATCAGAAGCTGAACATAGAATCGTTTGACATAAGTGAGATTGCGGCAATGGTGGCAGAAGAAAAGAAAGCGACCGCAGATAAGAAAAACATTAAAGTAAAAACAAACATCAAAAATTCGATAATGATAGATGCCGATGAGACCATGATCATGCGTATGCTCATAAATCTAATTGACAATGCAATAGACTACGGCAAAGAGGGTGGAAGCATAGAAATCGGCGTTACCGAGAACGACGCAGGCATGATAGTGGGCTATGTGGCGGATGACGGTATAGGCATATCCGAAAAAGACCTGCCCCATATATGGGAACGCTTTTATCGTGCCGATAAATCACGAACACGCTCGGCAAAAAACGGTACGGGGCTTGGCCTTGCCATGGTAAAATGGATAGTCAATGCACACGGCGGCTCTATAGAAGTAACGAGCAAGATTGACGAGGGCTCAACATTCATTTTTACGCTTCCTGCCAAAAACAGTTAATTGTATTTTAATTTTTGCTGTATATAATAACCGCATCAAAACAGACAGGAGGAATGTAAAATGAAAATAAAAGCAGTATCCGTGCTTCTCAGTGCCGCAATGCTCGCAGGCAGTATGACGGCAATGTCCTTCGCAAAGGGTAAAGATACGGTTATAGACGAAACAGGCTATATCGGTGTCGAAGCGGCAAAGGCGGCTGCGCTTGCCGATGCAGGCTTTGAAGAAAGTGAAGTAACTTTCAAGAAAACAAAGATAGACGAAGAAGACGGCGCTTATGTGTACGAAATTGATTTCTGCACAGAAAATGAAAAGTACGAATATGAATTCGACGCAGTGACCGGCGAAATACTTGAAAAAGAAATCGAAGAAAAGAAAGTTGTTGACGATACAGTGGCCGATGACGGCGAAACAACGACCGATAATGCTGTCGAAGACACTGACAACACCGAGAAAAAGGGTAAGCGCAAACACGGAAAAGGCAAGACAAAAACTGAAGATACAGAAGTGACGGAATCGCCTGCCGCTCCCGAAGCAACAGCCGCTCCCGATGAAGATGAAACTGCTCCCGAAACAGGCACCGACGAAGTTATCGATGAGGACGACGAAGACGGACGCAAGCACGGCAAAGGCAAAGGTAAAGGTAAAGGCAAGTGCGGCAGAAAAGTAAAGGATGACGCTGCAGCAGACGAAGAAATAACTCAAACTCCCGCAGATGGCGAAGAAGCTCCTGCCGAAGATGAAGAAGCTCCTGCCGAAGATGAAGCAGCTCAGACAGAACCTGAAACGGCCAACAGAAAAGGCAGAAAATAAAACAGATCCACTTTTGCACAAGAGGCGCTCCCTCTTGTGCTTTTTTATTGGTTCTCCGTCGCTCTTGAACGCGGGCTTTCAAAGGGGCGCTGCCCCTTTGACCCCGCCGACTTTTACTCAAGGGGCGCTGCCCCTTATACCCCGCCGACTTTTACTCAAGGGGCGCTGCCCCTTATACCCCGCCGACTTTTTGAAAAAAGTCGTCAAAAACAATGGGGGGGAATAATAAAAATACCCAAGTAATAAAAAGCAAGGCAATTATTTGCCTTGCTTTTTATTGATTTATTGG
The DNA here is from genome assembly GCA_017435185.1 of Clostridia bacterium. Taxonomy (GTDB): domain Bacteria; phylum Bacillota; class Clostridia; order Christensenellales; family CAG-138; genus RGIG3096. The sequence continues at coordinate 2,997 of JAFSFN010000055.1, forward strand.
TTTTCCGTCGCTTTTTCAAAAGCGACCGTGGCAAAGGGCGGAACCCTGCGTAAAAGTTGTTCAGAACAGATAAAGTATATATTCGACAGCCGTGTTTACGGCGTTTGTTACAGCTCTTGAACTTATGGTTGCGCCGGTGACGGAATCAATCCTGCCGCCGTCTTTTGTAAGTTCGACAGGTATTACAAGTCCTTTGTACTGGTCGGTGAATGCGGCGTCCTTGGTTTTTGCGCCCAAGCCTGCTGTTTCTGAAAAGTTTGCACCGCCTACCGAAACGCCGGTTATCATGCCGTCAAGGTCAACGCCTACGGTGACTTCTATTTCGCCGCCATAGCCTTTGACTGTTGCAGTGGAAACATAGCCTGCGAGGCTGCCCGAGACAATGGCTTCATAGCAATTATCGACAGGAGCAGTTTCGCTTACTTCAAGTTCGTTGAAAGAATCTGCGGAAGCAAACACTGTTTTGCGTGATTCTTCTGCGACTTTGAGCGTTTGAGCGGCAATATGGCCTTTTGTGAGCATATAAGTACAACCCAAAAGCAAGCCTGCGATTACGGTTATGAGAGTGAGCTTTATCCATGCGGGAATCGTGATTTTCATTGATTGTTCCTCCGTGACAGATGTTTGAAAATATATTCAGCCGTTATGCCTGTGAGAACGCCGGTTATTACAGCACTCACGAGCAGAAACGGCAAATAAAGCAATATTGCTCTGTGGGCGATGAAACCAAGGGCGACAAGACACTGGCCGATATTGTGTGCCGCCGCTCCGACAACGCTTACACCGATGACGCTCACGCCCTTGAAGCGTTTAAAAAAAAGCATGCACAAAATGCTTAAAATGCCGCCGCAAAAGCTGTAGAGCATAGCAGAAACGCCCGAAAAAGCAAAACCCGAAATAAAAACTTTCAAAAGCACAAGCAGGACTGCCTGTTTCTTTCCTGCCAGAAACAGCGCATAGAGTACCACGGTGTTTGAAAGACCGAGCTTTATACCGGGAACTGCAGTGCTCAGCGGAATGAGATGCTCAATGTACGACAGAACGAGTGCCACCGCCGTCAAAAGTCCGAGCATTGCCGTGTCGTGAAGTTTGATTTTCATTTTTTGCCCTCGGTGCACAGATGTATCGAGACTGAGTTGGGCAGGCATACTATCCATGACGCAAGGTCGGACGTTGCGGCCTTTTCGACTGTTAAAAGACCGCTCCTTTCGCACAATTTGTCGGGACAGCTTGATGAATACATACGCACGCCGCCGCCGGTTATCTCAATTTCGCATTTTTGGCTGTCATCAAGTTTTAGCGTGATGAACTGCTCGGAAGAAAGAGGATATTCGGCGTAGAGTGAGTTATCGATATATATCTCGACGGTTGCTTCACCTTTGCCGCTGTCGCTGAATATAAATGTGCTGAAAACAAAACAGGCGGCCGCCAACAGCAGTACGCAAACCACTATCAGTGCATCATATTTAGTCAATTTCGGCATGAAGGTATTGTAACACGCATATTAAGCATTTGCAAATATGTTCATTACTTGGTATAATTTAACCATTATATGGAAAGGGTTTCATATGATGAACTCAAAAAGAGCGGTTTCACTTTCTTTAGTGCTTGTTTTTTTGTGCAGTTTTCTTCTTTTTGGCTGTGCTCCCAAAGAAAAAAGATTTGAAGCGACCATCACCGGTTATTTCGACACGGTGACAACAATCGTTGCCTATATGGAAGATAAGGCGGCTTTTGACGAAGAAGTACAGAATATTGCCAATGAGCTTAAAGCATATGATGCAATGAGTGACGCATATTCTTCGGCTTCTGTCAACAACATAAAAACAATAAACGATAAAGCGGGCAGCGGCGAGCCTGTAAAGGTCAACCTTTTCATCATAGATATGCTGCTCACGGCAAAAGAAGCGTACAAGATAACAAACGGTGCGGTGAATGTTGCGCTGGGCAGTGTAACTTCCATATGGCGTGCTTACATAAGCAACGGCATAAACGATGCATCGTTTTCAAAAGTTCCGTCGGCTCAAAAACTCAGCGAGGCGGCTTTGCACACCGATATAGAAAAGGTCATAATCGACACCGAGAATTCCACGGTATACCTTGAAGACAGCGAGATGCGCCTTGATGTCGGCGCATTTGCAAAGGGCTATGCGGCGTCGCTCCTGATATATTCGGCAAAAGAACGCGGTGTTGACTCAATGCTCATAAACATAGGCGGTGCGGTCTCTGCAATAGGCACAAGAGCTGACGCAAGTGCATGGAGCGTTGCGACGCAGGACCCGAGGAACGACAGCGAAACAATAGTAAACCTTAAGTTGACGGACCTCTCGGTTTCAACAAGCGGTGATTATCAACGATATTATGAAGTGAACGGCGAGCGTTATCATCATGTAATAGATCCTCAAACGCTCATGCCTTCAAAAAATGCCGTGGCGGTCACGGTAATTGCAACAAATCCCATACTTGCCGACTATATGTCAACGGCACTCATGATAATGAGTTTGAAAGATGCAACGGCCCTTGCCGAGAGTATAGAGGGCATCGAGGCAATGTGGGTAACCGACTCGGGCGATATTTTTACGACGAGCGGATTTAATGCGTATATAACAAAATAAAATTTCATAAAAAATGCGGAGGAAAACAAAAATGAAAAAACCTGTTCTTGTTATCATGGCAGCCGGCATGGGCAGCCGCTACGGTGGTTTGAAGCAGATTGACCCCATGGACGAATGGGGCAATCCCATAATCGACTTTTCGATATTTGACGCAAAACGTGCAGGCTTTGAAGAAGTCGTTTTCATCATCAAGCATGAAATAGAAAATGAATTCTGCAGTGCTATCGGTGAGCGCATAAGCAAGTACATGAAAGTTTCCTACGCTTTCCAGCAGCTTGATATGCTTCCCGAGGGCATCACAGTACCCGAAGGCAGAACAAAGCCCTGGGGCACAACACACGCTATCTATTGTGCAAAGGATGCAGTCGGTGACCGTCCGTTTGCTGTTATAAATGCCGACGACTATTACGGCCCCGAGGCTTTCCGTGTGCTGTATGACTTCCTCACAACCAATGAAGACGAAAACCGTCATGCACTTGTGGGTTATTTGGTAGAAAACACATTGACAGAGCATGGCAGTGTATCAAGAGGCGTATGCACAGTCAACGAAGAAGGCTGTTTGAGCAATATCGTCGAAAGACTCAAGATATTCAAGCGTCCCGACAGAATAGAGTTCACAGAGGACGATGAAACATTCACAACAATCGAAGCAGGCACATATGTTTCAATGAACTGCTGGGGCTTCATGCCGTCGTTGTTTGCCGGCCTTGAAGAAGTTTTGAAGAAAGACTTGCCCTCAGGCATAGAAAAGAATCCGCTCAAGTTTGAGGCGGTTCTGCCCGGTGCTGTTCAGCAACTCATAGAAGAAAACAAGGCTTCGGTCAAGGTGCTTTCCACGATCGATCGTTGGTTTGGCATTACCTACAAGGAAGATAAGCCTATGGTAGTTCAGTCAATAAAAGACTTGAAGGCAAAGGGCGTATATACTGAAAAACTCTGGTCATAAATAATAGTAATGAGTAACACAAAATACATCGAAGATGCGATGCGCTCTTTCGGACTGCGTCCGGGCAAATATGCGTACAGAAAATACGGCGACGGCCATATAAACGATACATATCTCTGCGAATCAACAGAAGGCAGAGTTGCTTTGCAACGCATAAATTCCAATGTATTTAAGAATCCGCACCTTGTAATGGAGAATGCGTTCAAAGTTACGAGGCATATTGCGGACTATATACAAAAATCAGGCGGCGACCCGAAGTGCGGAACATTGATGTTCCTTGCAACAACGGATAACAAACCATACTTCACCGACGGGAACGGTGAAGTATGGCGCGCGACCTATTTTTTGGAGGGAACGACCACATATTCACGAGCAGAAGATGAAGCTATGCTTGAAAGTGCCGCGGGTGCTTTCGGCCGCTTCATGATGATGCTTGCAGACTATCCTGCCGACACATTGCATGAAACGATTCCCGACTTTCACAACACTCCCAAGCGTTTTGAACAGTTTGTCAGCGTGCTTGAAAAAGACGAATACAATCGTGCCGCACAGGCGAGGGAGGCCGTTAATTTTGTGTTGGAGAGAGAAGACAAAGCAGGCTTCCTTGTGAATATGTTGAACAGGGGCGAATTGCCGCTTCGTGTCACACACAATGATACAAAACTCAATAATGTCCTTTTCAGACAGGATACGGGCAAGGCTATTTGTGCCATAGATCTTGACACGGTAATGCCGGGCTTAAGCGCATATGATTTCGGTGATGCAATAAGAAGCGGTGCCAACATGGTCGATGAAGATAAGGCAAAACGAGGCGATTTCTCGTTCAACTTTTTCAAGGCGTATGCAAAGGGCTATATAGACAACTGCGGCTGTGCATTGACGCAGAATGAATGTGATGTGCTTGCTCCGAGTGCGATACTGCTTTCATTTGAGTGCGGTATGCGCTTCTTGACGGATTATCTCGACGGAGACAAATATTTCAAGACTGAGCATCAGACACACAATCTTCAGCGCGCGATAAGCCAGTTTAATCTGGTCTCTGATATGGAACAGCAGCGTTCCTCAATGGAAAAACTTATAAAGGAGTTAGTAATAAACGCAAGATGAACTATGTAGAAGTTATCGGCTCGCTGACGGCCGCACAGGGCGTCACGGGCAACGAAAATGATGTTTCAAAGTGCGTTATGACATACTTTAAGAACTACACCGACGAGGTGTGGCGTGATAAGGCAGGCAATGTCTTCGGAAAGATGGGAGAAGGCAAGCCTGTCATTCTTGTATGTGCGCACATGGACGAAGTGGGCATGATGGTCACAGATATAGAAGATAACGGCATGCTCAGAATTGCATCGGTGGCAGGCGTTGACCCGAGAGTGCTTCCGGGAAGTGATGTTATAATCCATGCAAAGACAGGCAAAATAAAAGCTGTTGTGGGCGCAATACCTCCCCACCTTCTCAACAGCGACCTTGCGCTCAAAAATGCAAAGAAAGCCTATAAAATGAATGAACTTGTCTGCGATACGGGGCTTTGTGCCGACAAGGTAAAAGCAAATGTTCAAATCGGAGATTTTGTATCGTTTGCACCTGCTAAGCCCATGGAACTGCTCAACAACAGGATCGCGGGCAAGACGCTCGATGACAGAGCGCTTGTTGCGGCAGAGATACGAGTGATGGAGATACTTTCAAAACGCTGTTTAGGCTGTACTGTCATTTTCTGCGCCACCGTACAGGAGGAAAAGGGTTCTCTGGGTGCGGCATTGGCCGCATGGGGTACGGCACCCGATGTGGGTTTGGCAGTCGATGTATGCCATGCCACCACTCCCGGGCTTGGCGAGTTCCGCTCATATCCCATAGAAGCTATAACGATCTCAACAGGCTGTAATATTCACCCGAGAATATTCGAAATGCTGCGTGACAAGGCAGATGAAGAACATATCAACTACGAGATAAGCGCAACAATGCTCAATACGGGCACAGATGCGTGGGATATGCAGATACAGCGTGCAGGCATAAGATGCGGACTTATTTCCGTTCCGCTCAGATATATGCATACGAGCGTTGAATGTATCAGCCTTGATGCGCTTGAAAACTGTGCAAGGCTCATGGCGGAATTTATCGCTGACTTTGATGAGGATTGGGAGGAAAAGTTATGCTTCAAAGATTAGAAGAACTGACGAACCTTTGCGGCGTAAGCGGCGATGAAGGAAGCGTGAGGGCATACATAAAAGAACAGGCGGCTCCTTATGCTGACGAAATGTGGGTCGATAATATGGGCAACCTCTTTGTCCACAAAAAGGGCAACGGTAAAAAAATAGTTGTCTGCGCGCATATGGACGAAGTGGGCATGATGGTAAGAGGAATAAGGGACGATGGCCTTTTGGTTTATCAGGCGCCCGATATTGATGCAGGCGTTGTTGTATCCAAGCGTGTGCTCATCGGCAAAAACAAGGTTCCCGGCGTTATAGGCGCAAAAGCCATCCACTTGCAGACCGACGAAGAATTTGAAAAAATAATGCCGCACGAAAAGCTCTATATAGATATAGGCGCAAAAGATAAGGCAGATGCCGAAAAGCACGTTAAAAAAGGCGAATATATCTGCTTTGATACAAAATTTGAACGCTTTGGTGACGGACTCATAAGAGCAAAAGCACTTGATGACAGAACAGGCTGTGCGATAATCCTTGAAATGCTCAAACAGGACTACGATTGTGACTTCTATGCCGCTTTTACTGTTCAGGAAGAAAGAGGACTGAGGGGCGCAAGCGTGGTCGCATATGCACTCGAAGGCGATTTAACGCTCATAATCGAGGGTACAACGGCAAATGATATGCCTAAAGTGCCGTCGCATAAGAGTGTGACGACTGTCGGCGACGGTGCGGCGATAACAATAATGGACGCAAGGACGATAACATTGCCTAAAATGGTCAATGCGCTCAAGGAAACGGCACAAAAGCATGATATTCCGTATCAGATGCGCAAAGGCACAAAGGGCGGCACTGATGCAGGTGTGATACATAAGGCAGGCAAAGGCTCGATAACCGGCGGCATATCCGTTCCTTGCAGATATATCCATTCAACAATCAGCGTTTGCAGTGAGCAGGATTTTGTAAATGCGTTCAGACTGGCAGATGCTTTCATAAAGGACAAGAAGTATGAGGAGGTGCTTTCCTAAATGATAAACAGAGATATGCTTAAAAACGTGCTTGAAACATACGGCCCATCAGGCCACGAACAGAGAATAAGCGAAGTTATAAAAGGTTACTTGAACGGCTGTTGTGATGAAATATACAACGACACTCTCGGCAATCTGATTGCGCATAAGAAGGGCACATCGGGCAAGAAAGTAATGCTCAGCGCACATATGGACCAGATAGGCCTTATTGCTGTTGACATAGACGAAAACGGCTTTATTCGTGTTTCAAATGTTGGGGGCGTGAATCCGACGATAACAATTGCCAGGGATGTAGTGTTTGAAAACGGAACAAAGGGCGTTGTTCACTTTGAGACAGAGAAGAAAAAAGCAGGCGAAGCGACACTTGCCGAACTCTTTGTTGATATCGGCGCAAGCAGTAAAAGCGAAGCTGAGAAGTGCGTTAACATAGGCGATATGGCAGTCTACGCCGCTCATTATACCGATATGGGCAACAGAATATCCTGCGGTGCAATGGACAACAGAATTTGCTGTGCACTGCTCATAACCATAATGCAGAACCTCAAAACAGAGCATGATGTATATGCGGTGTTTACGGTTCAGGAAGAAGTCGGGCTTAGAGGTGCCGGTGCAGCGGCATATGCAATCGACCCCGACCTCAACATAAACCTCGATGTCACCACTTGCGGTGATATGCCCAAGGCCGCCCCCATGAGTACGGGGTTGGGCAGGGGAGCAGCCATAAAGGTAATGGATTCATCAGTGATAGTGCCCGAATGTGTGCGCCGCTTCCTTGTTGATACCGCCGAAGAAAAAGGTATCACTTACCAAATGGAAGTGCTCCGCGGCGGCGGTACGGACACGGCCGCTGTTCAAAAGACGAAGTCGGGCATTCTTGCAGGCTGTGTTTCCGTTCCCACACGTTATATCCATTCTCCTGTAGAGACCATAGATATGCGTGATGCCGAAAATGCGGTCGCTCTTTTTTTGGCGGCACTTGAAAAGAAAACGCGTATCGAAAACAGAACATAACAAAACTCGAAAACGGACATGAAACGACGGTTCATGTCCGTTTTTTAATCAAAATTTAACAAATAACCGTTTTGAGACGAACAATTCAAAAATAGTTAACATATTTACTGTCTGCATGGCTGTACAATGAAAAAAGAACTTTGTTATAATGAGAGCAAAGTCCCAAAAGGAATTTATATTGAGGAGGTTTATGAACAATGAAAACCATGAACAAATGGCTCTCTGTGTTTCTTGCCATAGTTATGTGCATGAGCATAGCACTGCCGGTTTTTGCTGCGACAAATCCGATAAGCGGCACTACCACATTTACAGTGGCGGAAATAGCTGCAGCAGCAGCAAGAATAGCTGACGGATATGACATGTCGTCAGACGGCACCATTCCTGCGAGCGTAAAAATATACAGCGGCGAAACGGAATATGTAATAAGCGATGAAGATTGGGTATATTTGGCAGGCCATGTACTCGCAGGCTTGACAAATCATCCCACAGCTTTCTTAGGTCCATATGATGAAACAACAGCTGTGACATATCGCAAGGTTACTGCGCCTACAGAGAACGGAAAATCCACCGAAGATTCAACAACATCATTTGAAATAAGCAAGTTTGCTTCGCTTTTGTGGACTGCCGTAACTCAGGCAAACAACTATGCACTCACCAATGCGAATGTTTATAAGCTCCCCGAACAAGTAAAGTATCCCGATGGCTTGTATGTGAGCTATTCATCATATACAGTCTCAGCGGCACTTTCACTTCAGTACTATGACGAAAACGGTGAATTGGCAGAAGCAGTCAGATATGAAAAGATAGACTATACAGCTCCCACAACTGCCCCCGCAACCGAGGCACCTACTGCTCAAGCTCCCACAGCTCCCTATCCCACACAGCATCCTGTTTTGAGCACCATAGCTGACGGTCAAAAGTTTACCGTTGCTCAGATTGCGGCGGCAGCTTCGACTATAGTTTCACACTATGACGCATACAAAACACTTGATACTGAATACTCAATCCCCAAGGCTGTTACGGTAGGCGGTCAGACAATAACGGATGAAGACTGGATGTACCTTGCAGGCTATGCAATAAACGGCGTAACAGGTTTGTATGCACAGTCAGGCATTAGCGGCTACACGGAAACAACGGAAGTAGAATACAAAAAGTGCACAGCACCCACAAAAGACGGTGTAACAGCATATAACAAAGAAACTGTTACAACGGCTGTAGTAGCTGAGTATACTTGGAAACAGGTGAAAAATACTCTTATCAACAAAGGCGCATTAAAAGAAGCCTACACGGCAGGCGGCTCATCAATCTCCTACTATTCAGGACTTATAGCTGCAGCACGTGCGCTTGACTATTACAGCAAAAACGGCAGTTTCCCCGAATCTGTACCGTTTGACTCGTTGAAGTTCCTTTCTTCTGACAGTGCTGAATTCGTTCCGACAGCTACGGTTGAGCCCACAGTTGAGCCGACGGTTGAGCCCACAGTTGAACCCACGGTTGAGCCTACTCCCACAAGTGAAGCTACGCCAACTTCTGCTCCCGACGGCATATTCACAATAGCTGAAGTTGCGGCGGCGGCAAAAACAGCAGTAGATGGCTATACAAGCGGCACACCTTTCTATAAGGAAGGCGTAACTGTTGACGGCCTTAATGTTGCACAGCAGAACTACTATATCATTGCGGCACAGGCAATCCAGGATATCTACAACAACAAGACAACGGCTACATATGCAAATGCAAGCCACAAATACAATGTTCCCAACCTTATTGCCAACTATGACATTAAGATGACAAGCGGCGCAGAAGCAACAACAGCATCACAAGCA
>JAFSFN010000056.1 GCA_017435185.1 Clostridia bacterium
ATAAGCGTTATGCCAAAAAGTATCCCGAACTCCTCGCATATCACGGCAAATATATAGTCGGTATTGTATTCCGGAATGAGTTTGGGAGAACCCACGCCAAGTCCGACACCCCACATTCCGCCCGTTGCTATCGCCATAAGTCCCTGCGCTATCTGGAAACCGTTGGTATAGTATGTCGCCCACGGATTTATCCAAATAGCCACGCGCGCCTTTACATGGTCAAAAAGGTGATAGCTCGCAACAGCGCCCGCCGCACCGATTCCCAATCCAAACATAACGGGCAGCTTTCTTCCGGTTGCAACATAGAAAAGAATGAGTGCAGTACCAAAGAGCAGTATTACCGCTCCCAAATCCTTTTCCAGCATGAGTATTCCGACAACAATAATTACGAACAATATCGGAACTGCCAAATCCCCTATTCTGTGTCGATCTGTCAGCCAATCGGCGAGCACAAGCACCATGGCCAGCTTTACAAATTCAGATGGCTGAAACTGAACACTGCCTATCGTTATCCAGTTTTTTGCGCCGCCTACTTCTTTGCCTATAAAGAGCAATGCACCGAGTATCACAATGCTTACCGCCATTAAAAGCCATGATATCCTTTGGAAAAAGTTCGTGTTTTTCATTATGGCCATCACGACAAACATGCACACAATACCTGCAAGCAAAAACAGAAGCTGTCTGAAAGCATTTTCTACATCAAGCCTGTACTGTATAAGCAGACCGACGCCTATGAGCATATCGGAAACTATCATAACGAATCTGTCAGCATGCTTGGATATTCTCAGCATTATTGCGTATTCGGCAAGCATGACGGTGCCGATCACAATTGCAAAAAGCAACGCCAAAAAGTCAAAAGTCTGAGTAGAAAACGACAGCATGAAGAAACCTGTCATAACAAACGCTATGACAAGCAGTAAAAGCCCTGCCGCATTAACATGCTTCAATCTACGCATCGTTTTCCTCTTTTAATCTTGTATTAAACACAAAGACGACTTCATTGAGCTTTACAACATCGCCGTCACTCAACGGATATTTTCCCATCTGAAATGTCTCACCGTTTATCTTTGCTTTCGCATTCGAAAGTACTTCAAGATATGCTCCGTGTTTTTTCTGCACTATTACGGCATGCTTCTTTTTAAGTTTACAGCCATCTATATATATTTCACAGCGTTTTGAACTTCCGATGGTGTTCTTCTTTTCAAGTTCGAATACCGTTTCGGCAAATTCTTGAGGAGCCGTAAATTTTACGGTCGCAGAAAACACTCCTTCAACCCAGTATTTTGCACGGCGAATGGAGATATATTCTTTGACCGATTGTATGGTTATCCTTATCATGATATAGACCATGGCAAGCACAAAAAAGTATCGCATTATACTCGCAACAGTCATATACGCTGTACTCGGCAATTTTTATAAAACACTCCTTTCATATCAAGATTTTATCCTCATAAACGCAGCCATTGCGCCGGTTTGACCTTTATCTCTCCTATACGAGAAAAAACTTTCTTTCATTTCATAAGTGCACGCATCAAACAGTGTAATATTCTTTGCGTTCACTCCTGCTTGTGCAAGCTGTATAAGCACACACAGCGACATATCAAGGTATGACTTTCCGCATTTTCTGCGAATGATGTTTTCTGTCTTGAACTCATTTATAAACTTTGCGGCGAGTTCTTCATCAACTTCATAACATTCACCGCATATGCACGGACCTGCCGCCGCAATTATATCTTCAGGCTGTGAGCCAAATTCATTTTGCATTGCACTCACAACTTTAGCGGCTATCCTCAGCAACGTTCCTCTCCAGCCTGCATGAGCCAGGCCTACCGCTCGATTCTTTGGGTCAACAAAAAACAAAGCGCCGCAATCTGCATGAAGCGTTACAAGTGTAACAAGCGGGTCATTTGTTATTATACCGTCGCAAGGCGGAAGGCTTTTTGAAGTGTTGGGGGCTGACCCCCTGTCTTTTTCGCTTACTCTGCAGACCCCATCACCATGCTCATAGCTCACTATTGCAATGGATTCAGGCTCAAAGTTTGCCGCATAAGCCATGAGTTCATAGTTTTTCTTTACATTTTGCATATTGTCAGGACGCGAAAGGCTGAAATTAAGGCTGTCATACGGTCCTTCGCTCACGCCGCCCGTTCTGCCTGTAAAACCATGTTCGACAAAGCCCGTATCAATTATTGATCGTGCCTTAAAAAAACCTATATTTTTATTTTGAATATAAATATGACCGCGCGAAACACGCTCGGTCATATCTTTCAAGCAATTATTTGTCATCTCAGTTATTGCCTTCTCCCAGTAAGAGTTTTAATTCTTCCATGAAAGTGTTGATATCCTTAAACTGGCGATATACCGATGCAAATCGTACATATGCAACTTCATCAAGGTTCTTGAGCCTTGTCATGACCAACTGGCCGATTTTGTCAGTGCTGACTTCCTGCTCAAGTGAATTATACACTTCTCTCGTCACTTCTTCAACCAGACCATCCTGATCAGCGGCTGAAACGGGACGTTTTTCACAAGCCTTGCGAACACCCATGAGTATTTTGGCGCTGTCAAATGCTTCTCGGCTTCCGTCCTTTTTGATGACCATTACTGGTATGTCTTCTATCTTCTCATAAGTCGTAAAGCGTCTGCCGCAATTAATACATTCACGACGGCGGCGTATGGATGTGCCATCATCGGCAGGCCTTGAATCAACAACTTTACTGTCGGTGCTTTGGCAAAAACGACACTTCATATTTATGGACCTCCTGTTAAATCAAAGAACATAGTTATTGTGTGAATTATAACACGAGGACACTATATCTGCTATATTATACGAGTTTTGTTCAATGTTTATTAACCGTTACAGTCGCGAAAGCTGACCCTGCCCTTTTTTCTGCGGTCGCCTCAACCAAACATTCATGACAAGTCCTACACCTATCATGCTTGTCAGCAGATTAGAACCGCCATAGCTTATAAAAGGCAGAGGTATGCCGGTAACAGGCATGAGTCCTATAGTCATGCCGATATTTTCAAATACATGAGCCATCAACATTGCGGTAACACCCGAAACAATACATGTGCCGAAATTGTCTTTTGCTTTAATGGCTACCCATATCCATCTGAACATGAGCAGGAAATATAAAACTATTATAATTGTTCCGCCAATGAAGCCAAGGCCTTCAACGATACCCGAAAATATAAAGTCGGTATGGCGTTCAGGAACAAATTTGAGCTGAGCCAATGTGCCCGACGAGAAAAAGCCCTTGCCGCTCAACTGCCCCGAGCCTATTGAAATCTTTGACTGTATTACATTGTAGCCTGCACCCATAGGGTCTTTAGATGGGTCAAGGAATACCTGTATTCTGTTTATCTGTTCATCCGATAAAATTGTAAAATACGCTATTGGGAAACCTACAAGCATTGCGGAAACCGCGGCAATTATATAGCCCCAAGCTATTTTTGCCGTGAACAGCATGACACAAAGCACGACTATATAAACAAACATCGTTCCAAAGTCAGGCTGTAAATATATAAGCACAGCCGGAACAAGGCAGTATAAAATTGCCGTTCCTATAGACTTTGCAGAGCGCAGATGCCCCTCGTTGTCCATATCTTCACTTATTATCTTGGACAGCATGACTATTACGGATATCTTGCATATCTCGGCAGGCTGGATAGCTCTGTCGATAGCTTCAAATACGAACCAGCCCGATATACCTCTTGTTTTATCCACAAGAAAGAGTACAAGAAGCAAGAACACATTCGCAAAATAGAAATACTTTATTACAGGCTTGAGATATTCGTAGTCTATTACCAGCACTATCAAAAAGCCTGCCAAACCGACCAAGAAATTAACTGCTTGTTTTTCAACATACTGCAAATTAAGCCTGCTTGTAAAATCCGCAAGCGAGCTTTCACTGCCATCAAAAGGCGAAGCCATTACATTTGCAATGCTCACAAGGCCCATGCCCACAAGCGCAAGCACTATCAGAACGGTTATTATATCTATGTATCTGAAAAACCTTCTAAATACCACTACAGCTCTATTCCTCTTACTGTTTTTATCTATTCTACCCTATTCACGCGTTTTTTGAAAGGCTTGAATTTTCTGTTTACAATTAAACACCGCACCGCCGCAGCATGTTTGTAATATATGCGGGGTTCCACCCCACGCCCCGGTCGCTTTTGAAAAAGCGACGGAAAACCAATAAAGGGCATAGTTCGCTCATGTAAGACCTCGCTCAAGAGGACTTGCCTCTTGAGCGAAAGCGGGGTTCCACCCCACGCCCCGGTCGCTTTTGAAAAAGCGACGGAAAACCAATAAAGGGCATAGTTCGCTCATGTAAGACCTCGCTCA
>JAFSFN010000057.1 GCA_017435185.1 Clostridia bacterium
GGTGTGACAAAAGGAAAACAGTGGGTAAAGATATCGCCTTATTTGGAACTTATGGATACCCCGGGCCTGCTTTGGCCGAAACTTGAAAATGAACAGCTTGCAAAGCATGTGGCTTTTATCGGCTCAGTGCGTGATGATATATTGGATATTGAGGAATTGGCGGCAGAACTGCTTGCAGTGCTTATGGAGCGTTGTAAAGAACAGTTGATTGAAAGATATAAAAAAACAGAAGCAGGCATGAATGGTGCAGAGCTTTTGGAGGCTGTTGCAAAGAGCAGAGGATTCATATTGCAGGGCGGAGTATATGATACCGAGCGTGCAGCACGGATAGTGCTTGATGAATTCAGGGGCGGCAAAATAGCAAAAGTAACACTTGATAAGGTGGAACAATGAAAAAAAAGCAAGACGAACAGCAAAGACTGGTTCAAATGACGGAGTTTGAGCGAAAGTACTGGCAAATGGGCATTTTTCCATGTGGTATGGATGAAGTGGGCAGGGGCCCTTTGGCAGGTCCGGTTGTCGCTGCTTGTGTCATAATGCCGCCGGAACCGCTTATTGAGTATGTCAATGATTCAAAAAAACTTACCGAACTCAGACGTGAAAAACTCTATGATATAATAAAAGAAACAGCGATTGCATACGGTGTAGGCTGGGTAGATGCAGAGAAAATAGACGAATTGGGTATTGTTCCGGCTACCAAAATGGCTTTTGAAAAGGCGTTTTCGGAAATGATAAGCAAATATCCCTGCGAATATGCACTCGTAGATGCTGTTAAAGGTTTGAATATAAGTGCAAAGCAGGAGAGTATAATTCACGGCGATGCGTTGTCTTATTCAATAGCTGCTGCATCAATAATTGCCAAAGTTGAGCGCGACAGGTTCATGATCGAGCTTGATAAAGAATATCCCGCATATGGATTTGCACGTAATAAAGGCTACGGGACAAAGGAACATATTGCGGCGTTGAAAACCGTCGGTAAATGCAGTGAACACAGGGAAAGTTTTATACATGGTATTATTCGGAAAGATATTTAAGCTCAACAACAGGCAAAAGGGCGCATACGGTGAGAAACTTGCGCTCAAATACCTTAAAAAGAAAAAATACAAGCTCATTGAAAAGAACTACAAAGCATTAAAATGCGAGATAGATATCATAATGCAAAAAGGCGATACCTTAGTATTTGTCGAAGTGAAATCGAGAATGCCCGATTCTAAATACGGAACAGGGGCGGAAGCTGTCGATTACCGAAAACAGTGCCATATCATAAAAACAGCCCAATGTTTTATAAAGGCGAATCAACTCTATGATATGAATGTAAGTTTTGATGTAGTGGAAGTAGACCTTAAAAGTAAAAAGGTCAATCATATCCCCAATGCTTTTTTTATGAGTTAAATAATTAGGCTTTTCGTGATATAATGATTTCATGAAAACGATTACCAAAAAATCTAAAGAAAACAGAAGAGAGTGGAAGAAGACGGCAAAAAGACTTCCCCTGCTTCTGTTATTTTTTGTTGTGTTCATACTGGTGAAGTTGGCACAGGCCGCTCCGGACAGAGTGGAAAAAGTGTTTTCTGCAAAGGTATATCCTCGGATATATTCTTTCGTTTCATCGGTAACATCGATGGTGCAGGTGTCAATAGCTGAAATAGTGATTTTTGCTGTGACAGTCGCATTTATAGTGTTATTGCTGATGCTCGGTTATAAACTGATCTGTCACAAAGTAAAGTTTGCGTCATTTGTGCGTGTGTTGATAGGGCTTGCCGCAGGTATCGGCGTATTTGTAAACCTGTTTTACTGCATGTGGGGATTTAACTACTGTCGTCCGGAACTGTCCGTGCTCATGCCGATGACCGAAAAAACGCACACGGATTATGAATTTGAAGAACTTTGCAAGTTACTTATAGATGAAGCGAAAAAATTCAGCAAAAGTTCCGACAAAGAAAAAACTCACGACGAATATTTTGAACTTGTAAGTTTAGGATACCAAAAGCTAGGCGAAAAATATAAGATATTCGATATCAATGTTAAAAAAGCAAAGGCTGTAAAAATGTCCGAGTTGTTGTCGCATTGCAATATTGCAGGCATATATATTCCATTCACAGCTGAAGCGAATGTAAATGTGCATCAGCCGCTTTTGCTCATACCGTATGATGCGGCGCATGAAAGTGCTCACGCATTGGGCTTTGCGCGAGAGGAAGAAGCTAATTTCATCGCTTATATTTGCTGTATGGAGTCTGACAATGATTTCGTAAAATATTCGGGAACTATGGGTGCATTGCTGTATTGCATGGACAGAATGTATGAAATTTCGCCAAAAGTGTACGATGAGCTGCTAAATCTCTATTCCGAAAAGATGAAAAACGATTTGGAAGAATATCAAAAATATTGGAGCAAATATAATGGCGTTGCGGCTAAAATAGCTGATGATGTAAATGATGCCTATCTTGTGGCAAACGGCCAGGAAAACGGCACAGACAGCTATGGTATGATGACGGAGCTGCTTTTGGATTATTACTTCTGATTTTGTCTGTTGCACTAATACAAAAAATGGTATAATCAAACAGAAAAATATACAAGGGGTAGTTTTATGCAGGATTTATCCGTTCTTAATAAACAGCAAAGAGAAGCTGTCGAATGTCTTGAAGGACCTTTGCTTGTGCTTGCAGGTGCAGGCAGCGGCAAAACGCGTGTGCTTACATACAGGATAGCAAACCTTATAGAACACGGTGTTGCACCGTGGAATATTTTGGCACTTACATTCACAAATAAAGCCGCAAGGGAAATGCGTGAAAGGACAGAGGCGCTGATTGACGCACAGGCAAATGATATGTGGGTCATGACGTTCCATTCCTGCTGTTCGCGCATATTGCGCATGGATGCAGAGCATATCGGTTATGAACGTAATTTCCTCATCTACGATGACGGTGACCAGATGAACCTTATCACCGATATACTCAAGCAGATGGGCAAGAACGAGAAAAACATTCCCAAGCGTGATATAAAAGAAGCTATCAGCGACGCAAAAAACAAGGCGGAAGACCCTGCCGTATATCTTGCCCAAAATTATGCGGATGATCTCACAATAGAAGTATACAGAAAATACGAGAAACGCCTTAAAGAGGCAAATGCATTCGATTTCGATGATTTGATGCTCAAAGTTCTTGAGCTTTTCAAAAAATGCCCCGATGTGCTTGAAAAATACAGAAGAAAGTTTAAGTATGTGCTCGTAGACGAATATCAGGATACCAACGCACTTCAGTACAGTCTCATAGCTTTGCTTTGTAAAGAACACGGCAATATATGCGTTGTAGGTGATGATGACCAGAGCATATACGGTTGGCGTGGTGCCGACATACGAAATATACTTGATTTTGAAAAGGATTTTAAGGGCGCAAAGGTAATAAGACTTGAACAGAACTATCGTTCAACCTCTTGTATTCTTGATGCAGCAAACGCTGTTATAAGCCACAATATCGGCAGAAAATCAAAGTCGCTTTGGACCAATAAGAAGGGTGGCGACAAGATAACATACGATGTAGTGCCTACTGAGCGTGACGAGGCAGGGCTTGTGTGCCGAAGAATACTCGAAAATGTGAGAAACGGCAAAAAGTACAGTGACCATGCAATACTTTACCGCATGAACGCTCAGAGCCGCGTGCTTGAAAGTATGCTCATAAATTACGGCATACCGCATAAGGTGTACGGCGGAATGCGATTCTTCGAGCGCAAAGAAATAAAAGACATACTTGCATATCTGCGTCTTATATACAATCCTAACGACGATGTTTCATTTTTGAGGATAGTCAATATCCCCAAAAGAGGCATAGGTGACAGTACTTTGCACAACCTGTCATTGCTCTCTCAAAGCTCGGGACAGTCATTATTCGTGACCGCTTTGTCAGGAGAGGGACTTGATAATAAAACCATTTCAAAACTGCGTACATTTACCGATAAAATGGCAGAACTCATGGCTTTGTGCGCCACTATGCCTTTATCTTCTTTTACTGAGGAAATGATAGTCTCACTTAATTATGAGGAATATCTCAGGAGCGAAGATAAAAAAGGTGAGACCGACGGACGAATGGACAACTTAAGAGAACTTGTGGGTAATATCTCTGAAATCGAGAGAGATGTTGACGAGGAATCTGGTGTGACAGCACTTCAATCGTTCCTTGAAAATGTGGCGCTTGTTTCGGATATAGACGGAATGAACGACGAAAACGATACTGTTTCACTTATGACTTTGCACAGCGCAAAAGGTCTTGAGTTCAATACGGTCTATCTTGTAGGCATGGAAGAAAACATATTCCCCACATCAAGAGCAAGCAACCTCTTGTCGGCAGACGGCATGGAAGAAGAACGCCGACTTTGCTATGTCGGCATAACAAGAGCAAGGGAAAAACTCCATCTTATATCGGCGGAAAGCCGTATGCTGTTCGGCTCATATTCAAATAACAGACGGTCAAGATTCATTGATGAAATACCGTCGGAACTTTTGGATATGGAAAACATGAATCAGCTTCGACAGCAGCGCGAAAATGTAAAGAGCACATTTGCGACGCAGAATAAGGCTGCATCGCCCCATGTGCTGTCAAGAAGTACATCTGTTGCTCCTGCAGGCATCAAAAAATCGGCTCCCATGCAGACGGCTGCTCCTGTTGCAAAAGAATTTGCCGTCAATGACAAGGTGTGCCATGCCCAGTTTGGTGAAGGTACTGTAATGTCTGTGTCGGGAAGCGGAAATACTATGGTTGTCAATATTCATTTCCTTGACGGAAAAATAAAGAATTTTGCGGCGGCATATGCTCCGCTAGAAAAGATGGGTTGATAAATGGAAAA
>JAFSFN010000058.1 GCA_017435185.1 Clostridia bacterium
ATTCCGAGTACGGAAGTGTGGAAACGAAATTATATATCGCTTTCATGAATATTATGACCAAAAGCATAACTATCATGAGAATAAAATCGCTTATCATTGAGGATTTATGCCCTCTTGCGTTTTCCTGGAGCATTTTTCGACTCTCCCTTATAAAAGTTTATAATAATGCTAACATTGCCGTATATATTTTGTCAAACTACAGGTATATTATCGCAGACGGACAAATATATTTATTTCACGGGAGGTAAAGCACATGGAGAGTATAACAAAAAAAGCGATTTCAGGGAGAAGAACAAGACCTGTCTCCAAAAAGAAGCATAAAAAGGCGGCGGAAACTTCAAAGGGTGTAAAAAGCCCCGTTATTGCAGCCGTAAAATCGGCACTTGTGGGAACAGCGCTGAGTGTGGTGCTTATAGTTATATACGCTTTACTGCTGTATAAGCAGATATTGCTAAGCGACAGCATGGCAATAGCAAATGCAACAATAAAAGTTCTTTCAGCGGCACTGGCAGCTATCGTTGCTGTGCGAGGACAAAGTCAAAAAAGATATCTTATAGGCGGCATGGCAGGTATTATGTATACACTGGCGGCATTTATCATATTTTCGCTTCTGTCGTCCACTTTCAATATATCGCTTGCGCTGCTTTCGGATATTGCAATGGGAATGATAACGGGTATGCTTTCGATAATGATTATGAACATGGTCAAATCCTGACCCCAATTATGCTCTTGTAAAAACAAAGGCGAAAGTGTATAATGTTAAAATGAAAAATGTAGTTTCAGGAGGAAATACGCAATGAAGCATATCAAAGTTATTCAGAAGCCCTGCATCAATAATTCCAAAGAGTCCGGCTGCGGCGAATGTCAGGCATCATGCCAGTCTGCTTGCAAGACTTCCTGCACAGTCGCTAACCAGACTTGCAAAAAGGAAGAAAACTGATAATTTTAGGTAACTCAGTTACGGGCGTACGCTGTTTTGTTGTACGCCCGTATTACATCATATAACATTTTTTGAAAACGGCGGTATAAACGGTATATGTTACACACTTTCGAAGCAAACGGTATGTACCTCGCCCTCGATGTAGAGAGCGGGGCTCTGCATTTATTAGATAAAATGGCTTATGACATAGTCACAGCTCAGATAAAGGGCGAATCCCCTTATGAACTTTGCTATGACAAGAAGGAAGTAAGTGAAGTTTTAAGTGAGCTTGAAGAATTGCAAAATGCAGGCTCTTTTGATTCTCCTATGCCTGAAATGCCTGAAAATACAGGCGCTGACGGCATAATAAAGGCTATGTGTCTGCACATTGCGCATGACTGTAATTTGAGATGCAAATATTGTTTTGCTGAAACAGGTGAATATCGCGGTGGCCGTATGCTCATGAGTGCGGAAGTGGGAAAAGCCGCGCTTGATTTTTTGGTAGCTCATTCGGGCAATCGTCACAATCTTGAAGTAGACCTTTTTGGCGGTGAACCGCTTATAAATTTCGATGTTGTCAAGGCTATAGTTGACTATGGCCGTGAGCTTGAGAAAAAGCATAATAAGAACATAAACTTCACCATAACCACGAACGGAGTGGCGTTGGATGATGAGAAGATAGAATATATAAATCGTGAAATGTACAATGTTGTAATAAGCATTGACGGAAGAAAAGAA
>JAFSFN010000059.1 GCA_017435185.1 Clostridia bacterium
ATTAACAATTCGCCCATCTCTGCAGCACCCGGCTTTGTAAATACAGCGGCAGGCGCATTGTCCTACCAGACATTGCTCAAGGTATTTGCTTACATAGGCAACACCTACAGAAGCACAAAGGCACTGCCCGAAAGTGTAGAAGTTTCGGCATGGACAGGAACAACATTGCCCACACCTCCCACGGCAACAGCAACACCTGAGTACACATACCTCGTATTCAGAGAGATCCTCTCAGGCGCAGTGCGTGTTAAGAACACAACAGAAACTTTAGCCGCGGCACCCAACTACGTAACAGTCGGTGAAAGCAGATTGTACCAGGGTACAGCACTCAGAATGTTTGCTTCCACAGTAGCAAACATCAGCAGAGGTAAGGCAATCGATATGCCGTTTATGGAAGTTGGCACACCTGCAAGACTTGCTTCCGAAACGATAACAGCTTGTGAACTTACAAAGACTGAATACATCAGCCTTGCAAACAGAATCGCAGAAACGATCTACAAGAACAATGCATTGCCCAACTACTGCACAACAACGCAGGGTATAATGAACCACTACAGCATGATCTACATGTATGCAAGGATATTGGACTTCTATAACACATACGGCTTCCTGCCCGATACAATAGCAGTTCAGCCCTTCAATACATACGAATTCTGAGACTCGCTTTAAGAATGAAAAAACCGCACCGAATTTTCGGTGCGGTTTTTTGTTGCTTTGTTGTATGGATTGGTTTTACCAGTTTTCGGGCATGACGGCAAATGATGAGTCAAAGTCTATTCTGAAATCAAGGTCGGTTATGGTCATATCGGTGTTGACCTGGGCATACACCGAAGATGCGCCGCTTGGGAGAATCATGGCATATTGGCCATTCTGCGACTGGAACATGGCATTTGCTGCCTCCAGGTCATTTTCGTCGAAGAAGGTTATTTTCAGGGCGATTTTGAGAGGAGCGGGGTAGGAGTTTTCTATCTTCATGTCAACAAATGTATCGTTGCACTGCTCATAGACCTGAATGTTTGAAAATGATATGAACTGCTCGAAGTGGTTGGCACCCTGAACTGCGTTGCCGAGCAAGTCGGTTGAACGGTCAATGACGGGCGCAGTTATGAGCGGTGTCGGTTCGAACGTTGCTTCTAATGTGGGAAGAATAGTGGGGGCGAGTGTCGATGACGGAACAAGCACACCGCGAGAGCCGACACAGGAGCAAAGTGCCAAAGCCGACAATGAAGATAATGAAGTTATCAGTATATGCTTGAACTTAGACACGTTTGCTCTCCCTTATGAGCTTTTGCTTGAGGTCATACAGCTTGTCGGAAATATCGACCTTGTATATATGAGGATTCATAAGACGCTTGCTCTCTTCCCATATGGTGGCAAGGTCACGCTTGGCATATTCGGCACTTTCTGCGACTGTGGGTGGCGTGTATACCTGCTTGCCGTCCTTGAAGAGGGGCACGAGCAGTTCTCTGACCTTGAAGTCGCATATCGTCATCGTTTTATAGGTCTGCTCGGGATGATAGAGCGTTAATGGCTTGGAACCGTCAAATTCTTCCTCATCGAGTGCGATAAGGTCTGCTATGGCCATATTGTCCTTGTCGTAGAAACGAAGAACTTTTTTGATGCCGGGATTTGTCATCTTTACAGTGTTTTCGCTGAGCTTTATCTTGGGGATAACTTCACCGTCCACTATTTCTGCGGCAAGTTTATAAACGCCTCCGAGTGCGGGACAGTCAACTGAGGTTATGAGCCTTGTGCCGACTCCCCATACATCTATTTTTGCACCCTGCGCTTTGAGGTCGCGTATGACAAGCTCGTCAAGGTCACTCGAAGCGAATATACGTGCGTCTTTATAGCCTGCATCGTCGAGCATTTTGCGTGCCTTTTTGGAAAGATAGGCAAGGTCGCCCGAGTCAAGGCGTATGCCAACGGGTCTGTGACCTTTTGCCTTGAGTTCGTCAAAGACTTTTATTGCGTTGGGCACACCGCTTCTGAGTGTATCGTAGGTATCAACAAGGAGCATGCAGGAATCGGGGAACACTTTAGCATAAGCTCTGAACGCATCAAGCTCAGTGGGGAAACTCATGACCCAACTGTGAGCGTGAGTTCCTGCAATGCCGACATTGAAAAGCTGACCCGTCATAACATTGCTTGTTGACGAACA
>JAFSFN010000060.1 GCA_017435185.1 Clostridia bacterium
ACCACTTTGCCGCGTTATCGAAGATTTCATCAGACATCGTTTCAACATTGAAAGCGGTGAGAGGCTTAATAACCTTGCCGTTTTCATACTCGACGCCGCTGTTGATCTCTATTACAACGCCTTCTGTCAGGCCTTCGCCGTCCTTGCGAGCCTCAGTGAGTGCTATTGCGCTGTCGATGAGGTTCTGGTTTGCGCTGAATTCAGATGCTGCCGCTGCGCCTGCACCGTTCATAACGAGCTTGAGCTTTGTGAGTGACAATACTGCATCAGCACTGCTTGTGTTCGTCAAGATGATGTTACCTGTGTATGTTCCGTCAACATTCTTTACGAAGTTGACAGCACCGGTTACTTCATAGAACATCTCTGTTGCGCTCGTTACTCGCAATGTTCTTGCGATAGCTGCTGTTGAACCGACAGTGAATGTGAGGTTTTTGCCTGCGATGGGTCCGCCGTTGGAGTCTTCAGCGAGCACATAGTCCAACCTGTCGTATGCAACAGTTGCGGGCAGTGAACCGCTTGTGTTATATGCATCAAGTGCGCGTGCAAACATGAGATATACAGAGTCGTAGGATATCTGATAGATTGTACCATCTGAACCTGTCATTACGCTGCCGTTAGCTGCAGGAGCGTTGCCGCCTTCAGTAAGTATGTAGTTTGCAGTTCTTGCAGCTATTTCAGTGAACTGTGCTTGAGTTGCTTCTGTTCCGTCATAATGGCCGGCAGCGTCATTAGTGGGCTTGCCAACATTTCTGTACGCTATCTCTGTATCGGCTGTATAACCGCTTTCCGATATACCTGAAAGAGCCATACTTGAGAGGTAGACGAAGTCTTCATCGCTTATGGAATGTACTTCATCGTGACCTATGAGACCGATTATTCTCGGGAGCACATGGTTCGCATTATAGTATGCCAATATATCAGAAGCTGCCTCAGCAATTTCAGAGACTGTAAATACTGTGTTTGCACTGTCTGCCGCCAAGGGGTTCTTAGCACCGATCTGTATCGAAGCAGGAATTGCTTTCGTTGTTACGGAAACAGCGAATGTCTGATTCTTGCCGATGTACATTTCGTTGTTAGGGCCGAAGTTGTATGCATCGGTCTTGTTCGTTGCAGCAGCCGTACCGTCGATGAATACAGCACCGGACAATTCGCCCTCAAGGTCGGGGTTCTCACCGTAGAACATATTTCTTATCTCGTATATAACGGGATTCGATTCGCCCTGTATCTGGTAGAGTTCCTTTGCACTATCGTAATCTTCTGGATTGTCTTTGCTTTCCATGCCGACAGGATTGTAGATTCTGATACCGTCTACATATACCTTCTGCGGTGAAGCAGTTGTACCTATAGCCAAGAGTTCTACTTTATATGTTGAGTATTCGTCGCCTCTAAAGGAGATATAGGGTATCTGATACAAAATGCCTGCGCTGTAAACAGTATCAACAATATAGCGATGAACTATCTTGTTGTCGGTCACATCCGTTACCGCAAACATTATCTTACCGGAATCAGTGCTTGTTCTGCCGATTATATCGAAGCCTGTTCCCTTGAATGTGAACGTCATTATCGCAGTGTTCATGCTTGTTGAGCTGTTTGTGATAACTCTCGTGCTACCATTGCTGTCTGCGACATCATCGTTATATGATGCGTCATAGCCGTACGGATTGTCACCACTGCTCTGTGTTTCACCGGTCTGTTCTGTGCCGATAACTGTCCATGCACCATTGTAGTAGATGCCTGTTGAGCCGACTGTATCACCGTCATCTGCTTCGAAGCTGTCTTCATAGTAGACATTTGTAGCAGGTGCTATGTTGAGTCTGGAGTAGAAGTATCTTGTGCCCACGCCTTCAACATCGCCGGATACACAGCAGTACAAGCGCTCTATGCCGTCCATGAATGTGTTCAATGTGTAGTGGAGCTTGCCTCCTTTGACTTCTGCAGTACCGTAATCACCGGTTACGGATGCACCTGTCGAGTGCGATGTTGCACTACCGCTGTTTATGGCAACGCCGTTTACAGTTTCAGCAAGGTCACCCTGAGTGTTGAGCATTACGCCAACGAGCTTAGGATTGCTTATCGTGTCGTTTGTCGTTACATCTATGAGCACCGTCTTATCCCAGTCGATAACAACATAATCATCGACCAAACCGACCGTGTAGAGAACTGCGAATGCAACATGTGACGCCGTCATCTCTGTATTGCCGCTTATAAGCACTGTGCCGTTACCCGTGAGTGTGTAGGAGCCTGCCGCACCTGCCACGGAGTTCGGTTGTACTGTATATGATGCACTTGCATCATAGAGGCTGTAGCCCTTGGGCAAGTGAGCACTCGCCGATGCGGTTACGGCTTCGTCGTTAAGGTTGAGGGTGTTTGTTATGGGACCGTATACCGTAACACGGGATGAAAGACCGACAACTGTACCTTCAAGGTTAACCGGCTGACCCTGGTCATTTACGAGGTAATATTCGTAGGTGTAAGCCGCGCCGCCCCACGGAAGCTGAGGAATGGGGAATTCCTTGCTCATCTTCTTGCCGTTGAGGTTTATGTACTCAAGTGTTGCAATTTCGTTTGTGTCATATACACCCGCACTTCTTTCACCGCTCATGGAGCCTGTGAGATATACATAATATGAAAGAACAACTTCATCTTCTGTTATTTCGTTAAGATTCCAGGTAAATACCTCGGTTGCCAAATCATATGTGAAGTACTTTGCGTTTATCTTTCCGCCGGTCAATATGTTGGTGGCGCTTCCGAGAACATTGGAGTAAGCCTCCGTTCCGTCCGCATTGAAAGTAACTTCTTCAAGCAGTTTTTCTCCGCCAAGTCGGTCACCGATATTATTTGTTGTATATGTAACACCGTCAACCATTGCCAAAGTTACGAGGTTGTAGTTAGTAACACGGATAGCGGGATTATAGCCCAGAGGTATCTGATTGCCGTGACCGTCAAGAACATAATTTGCAAGCTGCAAATTGAAGTCCTGACCCATTTCATCGACGACCTTTGCTTCGTCACCGGCATTATCAACATAACCCATAGCAATGTTCTGGAAGACTTCGGCAACATCGTCAACGCCTGCTTCATAGAAGTGGTCTGCCGAAGAGGCGATGTTTGTGAGAATGGTCTCCATTTCATCACCGGTATAGTACAAATACGGAGCTCTCAAACCTCTATCTGCTTCCAGCTTTGTCGATGAGTCGGAACCCGATGCCGTGTCAAGACCGATACTGTAAACAGTATAGCCGTTTGCCTTTGATATATCGGAGTAAAGGTGAGTTGTGTTTTTGACATAGTTACGGAACATAACAGCTTCGCCTACGTTGATAGTAGTTTCGGCTGTACCCCTATCCGTCATTGAGGAGTAAGCAAATACGTCTTCAACATAGTTTTCACGGTGAACATCTGTTATTGCCGTTGCATTTGCAAAACGATTACCATCTGTGACTCGTCCGCCGACAGTGCCGATGCCGAGTGCATTTGTCGGGTCTATTGAAGCGCCTGCATTGTAAACCGAATGGAACCAGTTAT
>JAFSFN010000061.1 GCA_017435185.1 Clostridia bacterium
CCCTCTCCATCAACTTCTTGTGCCGAAGAAAAGGAAGCCGAAAACAGTGTTATCACAAACAGTATCAGCGAAAATAATCTTTTCAACATAAATAAAGCCCCTTTACATTTGCTTGTTAAGCATTTTATGTATCGGGACTTGAGTTTATTCTTTATGAAGTGATTTTATAAAACTCTCGGACGGCGTAACAAAAGCGGTAGTATTTTTGAGGTATATGACCATTCCCGGCTTTGAGCCCGAAGGCTTTTTCACATTCTTGCGTTTTGTATAGTCTATTGCCACATTCACACCGCCGCGCTGACTGCTGTAATACGCCGCAAGCATTGCCGCTTCATAAAGTGTCTGCTTATCGGGTGCATCGGACTTTACTATAACATGTGAACCCGGAGCATTTTTTATATGCATCCATATATCCTCACTGTCAGCTATCGAAAAAGTCAGCTTGTCATTCTGCTTGTTGTTTTTGCCGACATATATCACAATGCCTTGGCTCGAAATATATTTCAGCGGTTCTGTGGCGGCTCTCGGTCTTGCCTTTTTTGCATTCTTCTGCTCTTTTATATATCCGCCAAGCAGAAGTTCGTCACGAATATCGAGCATCTCACCCGTACTTGTGACATTTTCAAGGTCACAAAGCATTCCTTCAAGATAATTGAGCTCATAAAGCGTTTCCTCGCGTCTGCTTTGAGCCATATCAAATGCCGCCTTTGATTTTCTGTACTGTTTATAATATCTCTGAGCATTTGCCGTCGGCGATATCGACGGGTCAAGCGGTATCTCGGTTTGTTTCGGCGGATCATCATAATAGTTCATGACCACCGCACTTTTCATGCCCTGCTTGAGAGCATAAAGATTCGCGGTTATGAGTTCGCCGTAAAGACGCATCTTTTCAATTTCAGCACCCATATTCAAAGTATCGGAGAACATACTCAGCTTGCGTTCACAGCGTTCGATATTGTTCTTTATCACCTTTCTGTACGACGCCGACATTCTGTACATCTGCTGTCGTATATCCTTGGATGCATAAAGTTCGTCCAATCCCGCCTGCATACTATCTGCCGCTTTTGAGTTTTCAGCTTCAATACAAAACGGATATATTTTTATGGGCGACTCATTTTCATCAAGCAGAAGATGCGGAGTCACCTCACCGCTTTTAAGATGCGAATAGAAATTAACAAGATACTTCGTGAGAGCATCCTTTTCTGCGTCTGTAAGCTCGTCACACTCGGTCTTATCCGTTACATTCTTCACCAACCGTTTTGCCATATCGGGCGACAGACCGAAAAACGCTTCAACAAGCGCCGCATTTATTTTTTTCCTGCCTGTAAGCACATTTGCAAAATCCGCCTCTATAGCCTCCCTCGGGTCTTTTTTATCCTGCTTTGGCGGCATTACATATGTTATTCCGGGCGCTATCTGCCTGACAGAAGACATATCTGCCCCGACACGTCTTGTGCAGTCTATTATCTTGTTGTTCTCGTCTGTAAATATGATGTTTGCATATCTGCCCATAAGCTCGACAGTGAGCATAAACACAGCATCATCA
>JAFSFN010000062.1 GCA_017435185.1 Clostridia bacterium
ATAAACCATCTTGGCGACTGGGGTACTCAGTTTGGTAAGATGATAGTTGCATTTTTGCGCTGGGGCGATGGTGACAAGGAAAAGTGCGGCTCAGTGCGTGAACTTGTCAAACTCTATGTACGCTTCCATGATGAGGCGGAAAAGGACGACAGCCTTAACGATGAAGCGAGAGCATGGTTCAAAAAGATTGAGGATAATGACCCTCAGGCAATGGACTTATTCCTCTGGTTTAAGGAAATCACGCTGCGTGATGTCAAAAAAGTATACGATATGCTCGGTGTCGATTTTGACAGCTATGCCGGCGAGAGCTTTTATCAGGATAAGATGCAACCCGTGGTCGATGAACTTAAAGAAAAGAACCTTCTTGTTAAAGATGACGGTGCATCAATAGTCGATTTGTCCGAATATAATATGCCGCCCTGCATTATTTTGAGAAGTGACGGCGCTACTTTGTATGCAACACGAGACCTTGCGGCGGCAATATACCGCAAAAATACATATGACTTCTATAAATCGCTATATGTTGTGGCATATCAGCAGAATCTGCATTTTAAGCAGGTATTCAAAGTGCTGGAGCTTATGGGTAAAGAATGGGTGAAGGATTGCATCCATGTCAATTTCGGCATGGTATCAATGGAAGACGGCACTCTTTCAACACGCAAGGGCAAGGTGTTGTATCTTGAAGATGTTCTTGATGCTTCGATTGAAAAGACTCTTGAAATAATAAAAGAAAAGAGTCCTGACCTTGAAGGCAAGGAAGATGTTGCGAGAGATGTCGGTGTCGGAGCTGTTATATGGGGCGCACTTTATAACGGCAGAATAAAGGATATCGTGTTTTCATGGAACAAAGCACTCAACTTTGACGGTGAGACAGGCCCATATGCACAGTATACACACGCGCGTTGTTGCTCTGTTTTGAGAAAAGCAGGCGGATTTGATGCTGAAAATATAGATTATTCCTGTCTCGGTGATGAGGCGGCGACTGCGCTTATAAAGGCGATAGGCGCATTGCCCGAAATAATAAAAGAAGCCGCAAATAAGAATGAGCCGTATCTCATTTCAAGAGGCGTCATAGATATCTGCTCATGTTTCAACAAATTCTATTATGATGATCGCATAATGGATGATGATAAATCAATAAGAAATGCAAGACTTGCACTTACAGAAGCGTCAAGGATGGCAATAAAAACAGGCCTCTATCTTGTTGGCTTGAGAGCACCTGAGAAAATGTAAAAGGGGAGAAGAAAAATGCTTGACATTAAAAGAATCAGACAGAATCCCACCGCACTCGAAGAAGCGATGAAAAAACGCCGTGGCAAGGGCGCGGATGTGAGCGCGCTGCTCGCACTTGATGAAAAGCGTCGTGCGCTTTTGGCCGAGGTTGAAGAAAAGAAAGCATATCGTAATGCTGTTTCCGCAAAGATACCTCAAATGAAGAAAAACGGCGAAGATGTAAGTGCTGTCATGGAAGAAATGAAAGAGACGGCAACAGCAATAAAGGCTCTTGACGAGCGTGTTAACGCAATGGATGAAGAGCTTAACACATTGCTTTTGAGTATCCCTAACATTCCTCACGAAAGCGTTCCCGAGGGCGCAGATGACAGCGAAAATGTTGAAGTCCGCAGAGTGGGCACCCCCACAGAGTTTGATTTTGAACCAAAGGCACATTGGGATATAGGCGAAGATTTGGGCATACTTGACTTTGCAACAGCAGCAAAGATAACCGGTACTCGCTTCACAGTATACAGAGACTTGGGCGCAAGGCTTGAACGTGCGGTAATCAACTATTATCTCAATACTCATACGGAAAACGGATATACCGAAATATTCCCGCCATACATGGTCAATCGTGCATCAATGACAGGAACAGGACAGCTTCCCAAGTTTGAAGAGGATGCATTCAAGGTAAGCAATACAGACTATTTCCTCATTCCTACGGCAGAAGTTCCTGTAACCAATATGCACAGAAGCGAGATACTTGACGGCGATTCACTTCCGATAAAATACTGCTCATACACGGCTTGTTTCCGTGCAGAAGCAGGTAGCGCAGGCAGGGACACAAGAGGTCTTATTCGTCAGCACCAGTTCAACAAGGTCGAATTGGTCAAGTTCGCGAAGCCTGAAGAATCCTATGCAGAACTTGAGTCTCTCACACAGGATGCAGAAAGAGTTTTGGCAGGATT
This sequence comes from Clostridia bacterium, assembly GCA_017435185.1. GTDB lineage: Bacteria > Bacillota > Clostridia > Christensenellales > CAG-138 > RGIG3096. The sequence goes on from JAFSFN010000062.1 coordinate 2,184, forward strand.
GGGCTTGCCCTATCGTGTAGTTGTGCTCTCAACAGGTGACCTTGGTTTCTCCTCTGCAAAAACCTACGATATCGAGGTTTGGATGCCCAGCTATGGCAGATATGTTGAAATAAGCTCCTGTTCCAACTTTGAAGACTTCCAGTCTCGCAGAGCACAGATAAGATTCAAGCGTGACAAGAGCTCAAAGGCAGAACTTGTGCATACACTTAACGGTTCCGGTGTAGCTGTTGGCCGTACAGTTGCCGCAATACTTGAAAACTACCAGCAGCCCGATGGTTCGGTCAAAGTTCCAGAAGTGCTTATACCCTATATGGGAACGGACATAATAAAATAATTTGAATTGAACAATAAAACAAGCGGTTTTGCGCTTATAAGCAAAACCGCTTGTTAATTTA
>JAFSFN010000063.1 GCA_017435185.1 Clostridia bacterium
GCCTGACAGCAGTGTTAAAAAGGGCAGAGTTCTTTTTGGCGAAAAAGAATCTTGCTTGCCTATAATATTGATACTTTTCGGTGCGTTTGCATTGAGAGCTGTTCTTGCCGGCTTTATAACAGGTTTCTATTTTGATGTTAACTGCTTCACATTCTGGGGGGCAAGAGCGGCGGATATCCCGCTTGCCAACTTCTATGAAACATGGTGCGACTATCCTCCCGGATACATCTATGTTCTTGCGCTCATGTCAAAGATAGCAAGCGGTCTTGGTTTGACAGGCGGAACAGCAGCTCATATGTTCGTTATAAAACTTCCTGCAATATTGTGTGATCTGTTCGCCGCTTATGCGGTATTCAGATTGGCAAAGAAGCGCATGACAAAGGCGACTGCGTATGTTGTCACCTGCTTTGTTGCTTTCAGCCCCGTTATGGCGTTTATATCCGGTGCATGGGCACAGATAGATTCGGTCCTTTCAATATTGCTTTTTGCATCGGCATTCTTGCTTTGCGACAGAAAGATTGTCTGGGCAGGTCTTGTATACGGCATCTCGATTGCCGTAAAACCTCAGGCACTCATGGTAGGACCCATATATGCGCTCGTTTATATCATGTATATAATCGATGCGAAATCGAATAAAGAACGTCTTAATATCTTCTTAAAGACACTTGCAGCCGTGGGCTCGGCTGTCGGCATGATATTACTTGCGTTCATACCGTTTTTTCCGATAAAAGGCGGCGAGGGACTTTTCGATTATGCAGGAAGGCTTGTGACTGAAATATACAATAAATACTTCAGCACGCTCGGCGGCTATGATTATGCAACAATAGAGGCGTATAATTTGTTCGGATTGTGCGGTGCCAACTGGCGTCCGTCAGGGGAAATGTTTATTTTAGGACTTTCGTACAAGCAGTTCGGAACACTTATGATGGGAATATCGGTCGTTGCTTCATGGGTCTTGTACATAATCGGCAGAAAGAAGAGCAAGTACTGCATATTCCTTGTAATGGCATTCCTGCTTTCATCACTTTTCATATTTGGACACTATATGCATGAGAGATATCTTGCACCGGTGCTGTTGCTCACTGTAATCGCAATGTGCGGTTATGGCGACAGAAGACTGTTTATTGCATTTGCGGCTTTCAGCGCAGGATTGTTTGTGAATGTTCTCGGTGCGTATACGATAATTCTTCCCATTGTTGACGGCAACGCTATGCGTGCGGGCTGGGGTGACAATTACACTGCTTTCATACGCATGGGCTCTGTAATAAATCTGCTCGCATACATATTCTTCACATATGCTTGTGTTTCGCTGACTGCGGGAAATAAGATTTGGGGAACGGCAATGCCCGAACCCTTGAAGAAAAGCAAAAATATCAAGAAATAATAAAGTGTTAACGGAGGTATAATGCAAATGCGAAAGTTTACGCTTACAATTCTGCTTGTGTTGTTGGTATTAATGCCGATAATGAGCAGTATGGCAGACAACACTCAGCTTCCTGTAAGCACAGAGGCTGTCGTTGAAGGTACTGACGGCGTTGAAGCTACGGAAGCATCAGACGGTGAAGAACTTATCAGAAACGGTTCTTTTGACAGTGAAGGCGCTTCGTTCTGGAATGATGAAGCATGGCAGGAGGGATATTCTGCCTCCATTATTGACTACAATGGCGAGAGCGTTGCATATATTGCTGCCAGCGGCGTTGAGAACGATGTACGCTTTTATCAGCAGGTAAAAACAGAGCCTCACACATCATATATAATAACCTGCAAAATAAAGACGAATAACATCATAGGCGGCAATGGAGCAAATATAGCGGTTACAAATACTTATGCTTATTCAACACCCATACTCGGCACTAATGACTGGCAGGAAGTGACTTTGGTTGGAACAACGGGTGAAGATCAGACAAGCA
>JAFSFN010000064.1 GCA_017435185.1 Clostridia bacterium
TCCTCAGTCTGTTTGCCCATGCTTCGCAATATATTTGAAAGCGCAAATGCACTGCCCAAGGTGTCACCGTCGGGCGAAACATGGCAAACAAGAGTGAAGCACTCATGCGCATCTATAAAACTTTTTATCTCCTCAATACAAGGCAAAGTGTCCATTTTATTTTTTCTCGTTGTTGTGTATACTGTCGATTATTTTGGATATATACACACTGTATTCTATTGATTCGTCAAGCGTAAAAGTGAACTTGGGAAGCGCACGTATATCCATGCGCCTTCCAACCTCTCGCGCAATAAATCCGCTTGCACCGTTAAGCGCCGCAACCGATGCCTTGCGTACTTCGTTGTCTTTGTCGTACACACTCACACGCACCTTTGCAAACTTCAGGTCGTTTGTGAGTTCAACATGCGCTACAGTAGTCATCTCGCTTATGCGCGGGTCACGCATTTCACGGATTATTTCGCTGAGAGTCTTTTTTACTTCCTCGCCCAATCTTTCATATCGAACAGACATTTTTATTTCATTACCTCTTGATTTCTTCCATTACGAATGCTTCGATAATGTCCTCAGGCTGTATATCGTTGAAGTTTTCAAGGCTTATACCGCACTCATAGCCTGCGCTGACTTCCTTTACATCGTCCTTAAAGCGCTTGAGTGAGCCTATCTTGCCCTCGTGAATTACGATGCCGCCTCTTACAACACGCACCTGAGCATTTCTCTGCACCTTACCGTCCTGAACATATGCACCTGCAATAGTGCCTATGCCGCTGACCTTAAATGTTTCTCGTACTGATATTCTGCCCAGCTCAACCTCTTCAAATACGGGAGCAAACATGCCTTTCATAGCCTTTTCGATGTCTTCTATCGCACTGTAAATGACACGATAAAGTCTTACATCAACTTTTTCCTTTTCGGCCGATGCTCGCGCCGTTGAATCGGGACGGACATTGAAGCCGATTATGATAGCGTTAGATGCGGAAGCAAACATTATGTCACTGCCTGTTATAGCGCCTACACCGCCGTGTATACAGCGAACACGCACTTCTTCATTGGAGAGCTTTTCAAGCGCCTGTTTGAGCGCTTCGACAGAGCCCTGAACATCTGCTTTTATGATTATATTAAGGTCTTTAACCTGACCCTCTGCTATCTGATTGAACAAGTCGTCAAGAGATACCTTTGACATATTCTTGAGCTGTTCAGCCTTCTGCCTGTCACGGCGTTCTTCCGCAACCTGACGAGAGAGCTTATCGACTTCGGCAACATTCATTATATCGCCTGCACTGGGAACTTCGGAGAAGCCCAAAACCTCGACAGGTGTGGCAGGTCCTGCTTCTTTGACGCGTCTGCCCTTATCATCCATCATGGCACGAACTTTACCATAGGCGGTACCTGCAACGATAGGATCACCTATTCTGAGTGTACCGTTCTGAACAAGAACTGTTGCAATGGGACCTCTGCCCTTGTCAAGCTCGGCTTCGATTATGGTGCCTCGTGCTATTCTGTTCGGATTTGCTTTAAGTTCAAGAACATCTGCCTGCAAAAGTACCATTTCAAGCAAGTCGTCTATGCCCTGCTTCATTTTTGCGGATACGGGCACACAGATAGTGTCGCCGCCCCACTCTTCCGTAACAAGACCATGCTCTGTGAGCTGCTGCTTTACACGGTCAGGGTTTGCTTCCGCTCTGTCCATCTTATTTATGGCAACGATGATGGGCACCTCTGCCGCCTTTGCATGATTGATAGCCTCTATAGTCTGCGGCATTATGCCGTCATCTGCGGCAACTACCAATATGACTATATCTGTGACCTGTGCGCCGCGAGCACGCATTGATGTAAACGCTTCGTGACCCGGTGTGTCGATGAATGTGATATTGCGGTCATTTCTTGATACGGTGTAAGCACCGATATGCTGTGTGATACCGCCTGCTTCGCCTTCTGTGACCGCACTGTGTCTTATTGCGTCAAGCAGTGAA
>JAFSFN010000065.1 GCA_017435185.1 Clostridia bacterium
CATCTTTTTTTGCAACAGCACATACAACTGCACTAAGATATTTGGGATCCTTCTTAAAAAATTCATTTTTCTTTGGTATATTTCTTTCAATAAAGTCTGATAATCTATCCATTATATTCATCCTCCGTATTTAGACATACTATACTAATTATTATAGTCATATATAACTATAATAACACAAAAACACAAATTAGTGAACTATCACTAATTATAAGATTCCAAGTATTTTATCATAATAATGATAAAGCTACTTGGAGGCGACAAATGAATACACACGAAGCGATTGTCGCTCGAATATTACAGCTTTGCAAAGAGCGAAAAATTACACCGAATGGACTAAGCAACATAGCTGCCGTTCCGCAAGCTACCATTAAAAGCATTTTGAACGGCGAAAGTCAAAACCCGGGTGCTGTAACCATAAAAAAGTTATGTGACGGATTTGAAATAACATTGGGGGAGTTCTTCTCAACTCCCGAATTCGATACTTTGGAACAGGAAATCAAATAACAATTATAAAAAACAAGCACAAGTGCTTGTTTTTTGTATGTTCAAATATTGTGATAGCCTTTTTTAATAATATAGGCGGGACAAAGCAGCCCCAAGAGAAACTCTCCGCTACACAAGAACGCTAGTGAATCCGACCGCAAGACCTATTATTTTTGCAGGAACATCGCCATTGAGTATGATGGCATCATAGTCGGGATTTTCGGGAACAAGCATGACTATGTCGCCCACTTTTCTTACTCTTTTAAGAGTAGCCTCATCGTCATTGACAAGTACAGCAGCAATTTGACCGTTGTTAACATCGGGCTGCATTTTGATATAGACTATATCGCCATCATTTATTCGTGCACCTATCATGCTGTCACCCTTTGCCTTGAGAGCAAAATCGCACTTTATATATTCAGGTACAGCAACCTCGCCTTCGAAATTTTCTTCGGCAAGTATGGGCAGTCCGCATGCAATCGAGCCAATGAGAGGCTTTTTGACCATGCGCGGCGCTTTGATTGCATTTGCAGGAAGCTCGGAAGCAACCTCAGACTTTGCTTTGCCTGCCATTTTGATCAGCATATCTGCAGGAAGGTTCATGGCCAAAGCAATGGATTCATATGTTTCAAGTGACGGCGCAATCGGCTTGCCCGTCTTTGGATTTTTTCCGCTTTCAAGCATTGAAATATATCCCTTGGACAGACCGCTTCGTTTTGCAAACTCATCCATGCTGACCGAATTGAGCTTTCTGTATTTTTTTATGATATTTCCGATTTCCATACACGCTTAGTATATTAAACATTGCAATTTCTGTCAACAAAAGTGTTTAATGCGCTTGACATTGTTTGTTTAATCGGTTAAACTGTTTGTCAAAAGAATTGTATTTGTTTAGAGGAGATGAAGTTATGAGCAGTATTTTGAGCGACTTGTATCATGGGCGCATCTATCCGCTTGAACAGCATGCCACCCGCAGTACAGAACTTAAAGAAATAAACAGAAAAATCGAGTTTGAAAAGCAGTATTTCACTAAAGACTTATCTTCTGATGATTACCGCCGTTTTGAAGCGTTTGAAAACCTCTATATGCAGTCTGCAGGCATTGAAAATGTAAATGCGTTTTCCTGCGGCTTCAAACTCGCCGTAAAGATGATGACTGCCGTTTTTTCAGACATTCAGTTATAGTTTTCCATTCGTAATAATTCAGGCTCCGAATAAAACTCGGTGCCTTTTATGTTATTAATAAAAAATCGTAAAAGTCAGCATTTTCTTTTGATAACACTTGATTTTGCCACTTGTAAATATTCTGTGAACAGCGTAGAATTAAAGAGTATATATACTTCGATGGAGGGCTTATGCTTAACTCATATATAGACCATACGCTCTTAAAGAGTGATGCCACAACAGAACAGATAATTCAGCTTTGTCAAGAAGCAAGAGACTATTCTTTTGCTTCGGTATGCGTTAACTCCTGCCATGTAGAACTTGCGGCAAAAGAACTTGCAGGAAGCTCGGTAAAAATCTGTACCGTTGTAGGTTTTCCTCTGGGTGCATCGCTTTCCTCTGTAAAAGCATTTGAAGCGGCACAGTCAGCAGCTTTGGGAGCTGATGAGATAGACATGGTCATAAACATAGGTGCACTCAAAGACGGCAACCTTATCGCCGTTGAAGAAGATATACGCACAGTAAAATCCGCATGCGGCAATGCACATTTGAAAGTAATAATCGAAACCTGTTTGCTCACCTATGAAGAAAAAAAGGCCGCCTGCATATGTGCGAAGAATGCAGGAGCTGATTTTGTCAAGACAAGCACCGGCTTTTCAAAATCAGGCGCAACTGTCGAAGATGTTGCACTGATGCGTCAAACTGTAGGTGCTGATATGGGTGTCAAGGCGGCAGGAGGAATACGCACCAAAGCGGATGCGCTGGCCATGATAAATGCCGGTGCAACACGCCTGGGCGCAAGTGCAGGAATCAAAATAGTTTCCGAGGATTAAGCATGGAAAAAGCCGAACGACCGCTCATTGAATTTCGCAATGTAAAAAAGACCTACAAAGTCGGAGATACACTCGTTCATGCTCTCAACGGCATCGACCTTAAACTCATGCCCGGCGAGATATGCTGTATAGTTGGCACGAGCGGCTCGGGCAAATCAACATTACTCAATGTTTCTGCAGGACTTGAGCGTGTAAGCTCGGGTGAAATAATAGTCTCGGGCAGACATATTGAAAAACTCAGTGAGAGCAATCTGATACTGTTTCGCCAAAAATATGTGGGGTTTATTTTCCAGTCATTTAACCTCATGCCATATTACACTGCAGTTGAGAATGTGGCATTTCCCCTTGCTTTCAGGGGCATCAATAAACAAAAGCGTGAAAAGAAAGCAAAAGAATTGCTTTGCGAAGTTGGACTTGAAACACATTTGAACCACAAGCCCACACAATTAAGCGGTGGTCAGCAGCAACGAGTGGGCATTGCAAGGGCTCTTGTAACGAATCCCAACATAATATTTGCGGACGAGCCCACAGGCAACCTTGATTCGGTAACATCACGAGAAGTCATGGAACTTATTTGCGGCATAGTCCGCAAGCAGGGCAAAACGCTTATAATGGTAACGCATGACAAGCAGATGGCAGAATACGGCGACAAGGTCATAACGCTTATTGACGGTAAAATAGTTTAACTGCTTTGACAGTTTAGGAGATGATAGTATGAAAAAGGTTTTTTCATTGATATTTTCAGTAATATTAATATTCACTGTTTTTTCACCCGCTCTTGCCGAGAATCAAAGCGGCACGCTTTATATCACGGCATATGACGCTTCGGGCGCTTCCGTACCCGTTCCTTCAGGCAACAGCGGCGAGCGTGTCAAAGTCCGCATACCACTTATATGCGATGGCGGCAAGGTTCACTCGGTAAGCATATCTCCCATTGTTTCCACCTCTGTGGAAGAATTTCCGTTCGAGGTAGAAAAACTCGACTACACACTGTATCGTGAAGGAGAAGTTGCGCCTCGTGAAATAATCGAGTTTGAGTATGATTTTGCTTTGCGCTCCACTGTTTTAAGCGGTCTTTACGAAGTAAAGTTTACGGTGGAATACTTCGATGAAAGCAACACCAAGAAAAACAGCATTGTTTCCGTATATGTGAAAGTCGAGAAGGGCTATGTCGCCCCCACTCCTGACCTGACCGAGACCGTATCAATGCCTGTTCTTATGCTTGAAAGCTATTCGCTCAGTGCAGATAAAATATATGCAGGTGAATCATTTCAGGCAACTGTCATTCTCAAGAACACTTCAAGAGAAGAAAGCATTAAAAACGTGCGTGTCAGACTTGTTGATGCTTCAAACACGATAATCCCCGGAGCCAACAGTTCATCCTCCGTCTATATCGGCAATATAGGCAGGAGCGATTCCGAAAAGATAACCTTCACACTTGAAACATCACCTGATGCACCCGAATCAAAATATGTTCTTGAGCTCGCAATGAGTTATGAAGGCGCATCGAGCAATCAGACATTCTCTCCCGCAAGCGAAGCGATAACAGTGCCTGTTTTACAGCGCCAGCGTGTTCAGATAGACGAACCCATAATTTATGACGAAGCTATCGCAGGCACAGTAACAGGTGTTGCCGTCGCCATTTATAACATGGGTAAAACACCTCTTTATAACTGCATGATAACAGTTGAAGGCGATGGCCTGAGCCTTGTTGAAAACTATTTTGGCGGCAATCTCTCATCAGGCGGCACACTTCGTCCCGACCTTGAGATACTCACAAGCACAGCAGGCTATATACAAGGAAATATAGTAGTAACATATGAAGATGCATACGGCACTCAGACACAGCAGAAAGTGCCTTTGAATATGCGTGTTCAGGAAAAAGAAGAGCCGATAGCACCTATAACAACCATGGGTATCGACTCGACTGAGCCATCCGGCGATGGGCTGTCTGCATGGGCATGGATACTCATCTGTGTCGCTGTTGCAGGCATTGTTGTAGCAGCTGTCATGTTTATAAGAAAACGACGTCATAACAGCGAGGAATTTTAATAAATGCGGTTTTCGGATTTATTGAGCATAGCATTTTTGAATCTGTGGCGCAGAAAGCTCAGAACATTTCTGACAATACTCGGCATGGTGATAGGTGTTGCCGCAATAGTGGTCATGATATCATTGGGGCTTGGTATTCAGGAATCAGTTCTCAACAGTTTTGCGGGCGCAGGCAGCCTCACAACAATAGAGGTGAGCAGCTATAACTGGAACAACGCAACCGGTGGAAATGTACAAGAAACACGACTTGATGATGCTGCTATAGAAACAATCGCCTCGATCACAGGCGTTAAAGCAGTCATGCCCATGCAGGAAGTATATGGCTTTTTAACAAGCGGCAAGTACGCCGCCGACATCACTCTTTTGGGTGTTGATATGTCAAATGTTGAAGAATTTGGCTTTATTCTCAGCGAGGGCGAATTTCCCGAAGAATACAGCGGCGGCTCAAAATATCAAATAGTATTCGGGAATATGACCCTTGCTTCTTTTATAAACACAGATACCTGGGCATCTGCCGTAGACAAAATAACGCTTGATTCACGCTTCAAACTGACATTTGACGCTTCAGTAGTATATGACGATTACGGTTCTTCAGGTGCTACCACCACAGAAGGCAAATCCTACAATATTGAGCCCGTAGGTGTAATGAGCGAAAACAACAATGAGTTTGCATGGTATTGTCTGGTAGACATAAATGCACTCGATAAACTTGCCAAACAGAACAAAGAATATCTTTCTTATGATGAGGGCAATTATTCGCAGGCATATGTCAAGTGCGAAACAATAGACGATGTTGAAAAAGTCAAGTCCGTAATATCCGAAATGGGCTACGGCACATATTCGCTTCAGGATGCCGTTGCAATGGCGCAGCAGCAAACGGATCAGATACGCTATCTCCTTGCCGCCATAGGTTCTGTATCGTTACTCATTGCCGCAATAGGCATTATGAATACCATGATGATGAGCATATATGAACGTACAAAAGAGATTGGCATAATTAAAGTCCTTGGCTGCAAAATGTCTAACATAGTACAGATGTTCCTTGCCGAAGCTGCCTATATCGGTCTTTTTGGCGGCATGCTCGGTCTTGCAGCAAGCTATGGGCTTTCAGCCCTTCTTAACAGCATAACCGCGGTATCGGGCTTTGTGGGCATAATTCCGCCCTATCTTGCCATTGGTGCCGTCGTGTTCTCAATAGCTGTCGCATTGTTGTCGGGCATTTATCCTGCACTCCGCGCAATGCGTCTCTCACCTCTCACGGCAATCAGAAACGAATAGATTTTATTGGGGGCCCTGCCCCATATGTCCGGTCGCTTTTGTAAAAGCGATAGAGAACACATAAGAGTATACAAAAAAGCGGACAATTACTTGTCCGCTTTTTGATAATTCGGTATTTAGTTGTTTGCAATAGTCTCAACTATGCGGCGCATTGCGTCCCACTTAAGTTCCATGTCAGCAACAAGTTTGAACTGTGTACGACAGCGATCAAGATTGTGCTTTTCACGATGTGTACGGAAGTAGGTATCACCCATAAGATAGTCCGTCAGGAAACGAACACCGCACTCAAGTGTCATGAGCTTTGCACCCATGGGCAGAAGCTGGATTTCCAAGGGAGTAAGGCTGCTTGCACAAGTGCTCAAGAAGCCCTTTGTGTATGCCTCAAAGAGTGCAAGGTCAACGCTGACCTTGCTCAAGTCCTGCTCATCCTCAACCGCAGTGCTTGCACCGAAACGGATAGAATCGCCGAAATCATAAAGTGCCGAGCCGGGCATTACCGTGTCAAGATCGATAACGCAGAGCGCCTCACGAGTGGAAGCATCGAGCATTACATTGTTGAGCTTTGTATCATTGTGTGTAACACGCAAAGGCAATTCACCGGTTGCAAGTCTGTCGCAGATAGCACCTGCTTCACTCTCATGTGCAAGCGCAAACTCGATTTCTTCCTTTACATCCTGCAAGCGTGAGCAGGGATCCTTTTCCATAGCCTCATGAAGCTGTGCATAACGCGAGACTGTATTGTGGAAGTTAGGAATCGTTTCATAAAGAGTATGTGCAGGGAAAGAAGCAAGGCTGTTCTGGAACTTGCCAAATGCCACCGCACTCTGATAGAAATCATCTGCCGTTTCGGGCTGGTCAAGGCACAGGCTGTCCGTTATAAAGTCATACATACGCCAATATTCGCCATCTGCATCGCAGAAATAATCCTCACCCGTAAGAGTGGGAACAAGGTGAAGCGTATGTCTTCTGATGGGATCCTGCTCCTGAAGGAACTTTGTTACTGCCGAAATATTGCCCATGAGCGCTTCGACATTTTTGAATGTGTTTTTGTTTATTTTCTGAAGTATATACCAGCGATTATTCTCACATATAAGCAGGTAAGTTACATTGATATGACCATTGCCGTATCTCTCACACGAGACAGGAGCGCCTTCGATTTTGAATTTTGTTACAACATCAAGCATTGGTGATTACCTCCATAAAGTATCAATGATATGTTATCACTAAAAAATCACAAATTCAACAGATAACGGAAGTTTTTGTTCCCTTTATTGCAAAAAAGGATATTGCAATTTATCACCAAATAGAATATAGTACAAGCAATGGGGGCGTGGCTCAGTTGGTAGAGCGACGCGTTCGCAACGCGTAGGCCAGGGGTTCGAATCCCCTCGTCTCCACCATAACAAACGCATACGAACTCTGTATAACATGGTACAAGGGCGTATTTGCGATCAACATAGAAATACCGCAGAGGTGAAAATCCTCTGCGGTATTTTTTTATATTTCATACTCACTCAGCCAGTCTGCGAACTCCTCAAGTATATCATCACTCACACCGAGCCAACCGGCACAATACTTACTCTCTGAAAAATCACCGTACAGTTCTTCAACTGTATTAGGCTGTATTTGAAGGCTACCGTGTTCATTAAGGTAAGCAAGTATTTTTCTCATATCTTCAGGGTATCTAAATTCTGAGTTGACATACGGAACATACACTCTCAATGTATTCACCTCCTTTGTGTAGCTTTGTCAATCAACAAAAGTTTTTCTGCGAATATCCCACAGACCGAAGTACCTCTGAAACACGCAGAGCTTTATTGTGAGCCTGTGTTTCTCAAGGTTGTACCCAAACAGTTGTACAGCCTCTGAGATTTGCTTTTCAATTTCTACCACACGCTTGAACGCCTCAATGGTAATATGCTTTTTCATAACAATAGTTGTTTCTTTCATTCTTCAGTCCTCCTGCTAAAAAGTGTGTCTATACTTTTGAATAATCTCCTGTAGTGCCAAAAATCAGAAAAGTACATAGGTGTGTACCAATACTTTGAGAAATCGTCACCACCTCTCATAGGATCGGTGAGGGTATTACCTATTTTGATAAATCCGGCACAGCCTAAAAGTGATAGCTGAATGTAACACATCATACCTGTGATAAAGTCTATATCCTGAGCTGCTACAAGCACATGGTTTTGCCAATTCAAAGGACTACCTGCTTTTTCTAATGCGTGACGGATAGAATGAACACCGGCTATGAGAGTTGCACCTGCACCGCAGGCACAATCATTTATCTCAACATATCCACGCTGTTCTATTTGTCCCACAACATTACCTGTTGTAATTTCTGCCATACATCGGCACACGTCATACGGCGTGAAAAACTGACCTATCCAGTGATTACCTAACTCAAGCTCCATATAGACACTGCCGAGAAAGTCCTGCTCAGGTTCTTTGTCAATAGCATTTGCAACCTCCCAAACAAGCTCAGGAAAAACCATACGCTCTTTTTTGTTGTATTTCTCAATGATTTTCATATACATTGCCTCACGCTCCTCAGCGTGTCTTTTATCCACTGAGTTAGAAATTGCACAGGCAAACATAACGATAAAATCGCTCCATACCTCCCACGTGTGGTATCTAGGAGAAAGATCAAGTAACTTTTTAGCAAAGGCAGATTTCTCTGCACCCTGTACTCTTTTCTTTGCCATTGTGAATCACCTACCAAAAGAGGGTATGCCGAGTTGGATCATACGATTTAACATAACCTCATTCAAATGCAAGAACAATAAACCGCAATCTTTTTCTTCAAGAACAGGCTCACCGTCCCATAGCAACTTACCGCCTATGCCAAATCCACAGGTATATTGTATAGGCTCAATCTTAATAGTCAGCTCGGCGGCTGTTGTATAAAAATCTGAAAACTCTTTGAGGATTTGCGCTGCTTCTGCCTCAGCTTTTGCAACTAATCCCGGTATGTCCTTACGGCTGCAAAGAAAATAAGTAGGCTTTCCTTCTGCAAGTGTACGAATAGAATTACTCATAATGCTCCTCCTTTTAATCTGTTATATACTCAACATACTCCTCATAAGATACAAAAGTTATCCATGTACCGTTTATGCAGGCGCAGTAGTAACCGTCTTTCGTGTAGCCTTCATCTATAACAATTTACTCCTTTGCTTTTGTTCTGTTTGCTATATTATGCCGAACATTACCGACTTTGTCAATAGTTTTATAAAGATTTTTCTAAATGTTGTATTATATATCTTGACATTGTGTAATTTTTCCTATATAATGCATTTGAAATACAACCACAGGAAGTAACAAACCTATGACGAACGCTCAGCGTATTAAAATGGCTCTTGCTTACAAAAATATGAGTGAGGCCCAGCTTGCAAGGGCGCTTGATACCACACCTTCCGCTTTTAATCAGAGGCTGAAAAAAGATAAACTAACCTCTGAGGAATTGGAGAAAATTGCAAGTATTTTAGGTGCAGAGTATAAAGCTGCCTTTGTTTTCCCGGACGGTACACAGATAGGATAGTACCCCCTCCCCCTAAATTTCTTTTTAGGGGGCTTTGTGTAACTTTGAAGAAAATTGACATAAAAAATCCCCCAAAAGTGCGAGTGTTACACTTTCGGGGGATTTTTCTATAATTATTCGTATGTATAGGCGCTATGATGTAAAAAACTCCATAGCGCCTTTATTTTTGGTATTTATAAGAAAAAGTATGTAACATTGTAACACACAGCCGAAAAACGCTGATAAATCAAGGGTTTTCGCAGTGTTACAAACTATGTAACAGCACTGTAACACTGTAACGGCTAAAGCGTTACAAACTTAAAGCCGTTACAGTGCTTTGTAACGGCTTTATCCACTTACATTTTCAGTAGTTACAGACTTACCCTCAAACACCTTGTTAAACTCACCAACGGCAGCTTCAATAAGCATTTTCAACTCAATATCAGTAAGGGTAATGCCTTTTTCGTTGAGTATTTCAGAGGCAGATTTTACTACCTTGTTAAACTTATCCTGACCGTGCAAGTCAGTGTAAATCTGCTCAACAGCCTGTACGCAAGTCTTAACAACTGCCTTTTTGGTAGCGTCATTGACGTACTTCTGATAGAGGTTTTTAAGGACAATGCCGATATAGCCGACAACAGCCATAACGATAGTATAGAGAATATCCATACCGTAATTGTTGATAAAATCAGTAAAAATAGTATTCATTTGATTATCTCCTTATCAATTATAATTTCTTTGCGTAGTCAAGGCTGATCCAGCCTGCACCACTCTTGAGCTTGCCCCACTTAGTAGCACCCTTGCCGGTGGATTCTGCAACAATGGAATAAACGCCCTTATCTCTGATAACACCGTTAGTGCCGTAGTTCGTACCCGGACCTTTGCGGATATTCAAAGCAGATGCAGTTACCTTAACGGTATAAGCCTTAAAGGCTTCTACCGTTTCAGCAGGAGCATTGCTTGTCTTACCTGCATACTTATCATAGTAAGCCTGTCCGTACTTAACCCTTGTGGCCTTTACACTGTCACCCTGATTTGCAGGCTTTTCATATCCTGTGAGGATAATATCAGAAGCCTGTTTTACAGAGGTTGCGGATTTCAAAACGGACATAACCGTCTTGTAGCCCTGCAACTCTTTCCACAAAAACTCAAGCTGCATACCCAAGTCACCGATAGACTTTTTAACGCTCTGTGCATATTCAAGCAGAGCCTGCTTACGGGACCAATACGTCCACTGTGCAAGACCATAACCGGCAGAGTCTTTTACAAAGTTTCCGTATGTACCCTTGTCAACAGCCTCAGTATAAGAAGCGTCAGTATA
>JAFSFN010000066.1 GCA_017435185.1 Clostridia bacterium
ATAACGACCACGGGCGTGCAGTTTGATATGCACACACAAAAGGGAAATGCGCATATGTCTATATCAACGCCCGGACTTTTCAGCGTATTCAATGCGCTCGGAAGCGCAGCGGTTTCGCTCATGTTGGGATTTGACATGGAACAGATAAAGCAGGGCCTTGAATGTATGGGCTCGGTATCGGGGCGTCTTGAACCGCTCGATACGGGAGACAGAGGCTTCTCGGTGCTTCTTGATTATGCGCACACTCCCGATGCGCTTGAGAATGTAATAAAAACCGTTTCGGAATTTGCAAAAGGCAGAATAGTGACACTCTTTGGCTGCGGCGGTGACAGAGATCAGGCAAAGCGTCCTATAATGGGCGAGATAGCAGGAAGATATTCAGACTTTGTTGTTGTTACTTCCGATAACCCCAGAAGCGAAGACCCGATGGCAATAATAAACGAGATTGTCGAGGGCGTTAAAAAATCAGCCTGCGAATACGCGGTAATAGAAAACCGCCGAGAGGCTATTGCGTTCGCTCTTGCTACCGCAAGAAAGGACGATGTAATAATACTGGCAGGAAAGGGCCACGAAAATTATCAGGAAATGAGCGGCAGTAAGTACCATTTCGATGAAAAAGAAATAGTTGCCGAACTGCTCGCTGAGTGATTGGCAGACAGATTATGAAAAGTGTGATTTTTGCGTTGCTTTTGTCAGCTGCCGTGTGCATGATACTCGGCCCACTGACAATACCGCTTTTGAAGCGTTTGAAATTTGGACAATCGGAACGCAGTGACGGTCCTAAGTCCCATCTCACAAAGGCAGGCACGCCTACAATGGGCGGCATAATGTTTTTGGTGAGTATTCCCATTGCAGTGTTTGCTTTCAGAGAGGCATCAAGCTCTTTGGCAATAGCAGCATTGCTTGTGACACTTGCATGTGGCTTGATCGGTTTTTTGGATGACTTTTTGAAAGTCAAATTCAAAAACACGGTCGGACTCAGAGGTTATCAGAAGATAATTGCCCAGTTTGGTGTTGCGCTTGTATTGGCTTTGTATGCTTATAACAGCCCATTCATAGGTTCAACACTGTACATGCCGTTCTTTGATATTGAGTGGGATTTGGGCATAATGTACATACCTTTTGTGATGTTTGTCGTTATAGCAACAGTCACCAGCGTACATCTTACTGATGGTCTTGACGGCTTGGCTTCGGGCGTAAGCCTTGTGTATGCCGTTACTATGGCTGTTATATTCCTTTATCTGTCGGCGGCAGCTCTGAATCCGGTGGATATGGGACAAGCAAGCGAAATACAGTATGCGGCCGAATTGGGCTCCATGGCTGTATTCGCAGCGGCAATTGCAGGCGGATGTATGGGCTTTTTGAAGTTCAACTCATACCCTGCTCGTGTATTTATGGGAGATACGGGTTCTCTGGCACTTGGCGGTGCGATATCGGCAATGGCGATATTCAGTCGTTCACCGCTCTTGCTCATAATTATGGGCGGTTGCTTTGTGGCAAGCTCGTTGTCCTCAATATTGCAGGTGGGCTCGTATAAGCTCAGAAAAAAGCGTATATTCAAAATGGCGCCCCTGCATCATCATTTTGAACTTTTGGGACATTCGGAAACACGCATAGTTTCCGCTTATATGATAACAACGGTGTTCTTGTGCCTTATTTGCCTTCTGGCATATGTGTAAGGCAAAAAAGAGTTTTTGATGCCGTTCAATGGACGAATGTGCGTGTGCCATGAAAAAATAGGCGCTTGGCATGGCACGCACAAGGGGGTCAAGGTGTTTGAGAGAGAGCAACGGCTCTTTTCTCTCAAGCTCCTTGAACGGAATGAGCGATATATATAGCTCTGCCGCCCGAACATTGAACGGCTTTTTTTAGAATTTTAATATGTTTTTATATAAAGAACTATAAAGAAGCGGAAAAGAACGCTTCATGGAGGAAATATGGAGCAGAAAACAGCATTGATAGTCGGCATGGCCAGAAGCGGCATAAGCAGTGCGAAACTTTTGGCAAAAAACGGGTATCGTGTAATAATAAATGATATGAAAAGCGAGATAGAAGGTCTTTTCGAAGCACTTGAAGGCATAGAATATATAAATGCTCTCGGCAAAGCTCCGGAGACATTGCTCGACGGTGTTGACTTGCTTGTTTTGAGCCCTGTTATTCCCATATTTGCTCCTTTTGCAAAAGAAGCCGCCGATAGGGGAGTAGAAGTGATAGGCGAAATAGAGCTCGGTTATCGTTTCAGCAACAGAGGAACGAGCTTTGTCTGCATAAGCGGTACAAACGGAAAGACGACAACGACTTCGCTTACCGGCGAAATATTCAAAACAGCAGGAAGAAACACTTTTGTGCTGGGCAATATAGGCGACCCAATATCCGAACATTCAATGCAGATGAAGAGCGGTGATGTGGTTGTTGCGGAAGTAGCGGCTCTTCAGCTTGAAAGCATAGAAAGTTTCAGAGCCAATGCGGTCGGTATGCTCAATATAACAGAGGACCATCTCAATCGTTTTGAAAACAAGATGGAGAATTACATTGCCGCAAAATGCAGAGTGTTTGAAAATCAGACAGAGGAAGACTATGCGGTGCTTAATTTTGATGACCCCATAGTTCGTGATATGCAGCGCTTGACAAAGGCGCACATACTCTATTTCTCGCTTGAAGGCGAAGTGGATGAGGGTGTGTTTGTAAGAAACGGAAAAATGATTTGGCGTACAAACGGTGTTGATACCGAGCTGATAGAAGTATCGGAGCTGAAAATACCCGGCGCGCACAATCTCCAGAATGCACTTTGTGCATCAGCGCTTGCACTTTGTATGGGCGTGCCGGAA
>JAFSFN010000067.1 GCA_017435185.1 Clostridia bacterium
ATTGCGTCAGGGTATTCAGGGCATAAGTTACCTTATCGCACAGCCCGGCATGATCAACCTCGACTTTGCAGACGTTCGTACAATCATGAAAGAAAAAGGCATGGCTCATATGGGTATCGGTATGGCATCGGGTGATAAACGTGCAGTTGAAGCTGCAAAGCAGGCTGTTGCAAGTCCGCTGCTTGAGACCACCATCAACGGAGCAAAGGGTATCTTGCTCAATATCACAGGCGGTCCGAACCTCAGCATGAGCGAAACAGCAGAGGCAGCAGGTATCGTTCAGGAATATGCAGATCCCGATGCAAATATCATCATGGGTACAAGCATCAACGACGATATGGGTGATACATTGCGTATTACGGTCATTGCAACAGGTTTTGAAGGCCCCACAGCAGAGCCCACAAAGCCCAATCAGCAACCTAAGCCCCAGGTGGCTCCCGTTGAGAAAGAAGTTGTAAAGACAACATTGAAAGAGCCCTCAAACACGGCAAGAAATGATTTCTGGAACAGACCCAGAACGAAAACTCCTGAATACACTTCTCCGCTTGCGGAGAGTGAGGATGTAACACCTCACTACACAAAGAGAGATCTGCCGGGTATGGACTCAGCTCCTGCGGAATTGAGCAATCTTGATTTGCCCAGCTTCCTTAGGAACAGAGAATAAAATGATAATTAAAGGCAGCTTGAAAAAGCTGCCTTTTTACTTTATTGCGAGTTTGCCATAAAACGGAATAAACGGTATAATAACAAAATAACATCAAATATTTTGGGTAGGTAATTATGAAAAAACAGATGCAAAGCCTGATTGATGAAATGCCGCTCAGAGAGAGGCTTATACTTGCCGGAATAGAAGAAATACGAACAGGTGGTATAAGCAGTCTTTCTTTAAGGCGAATAGCGAAAATATGCTCGGTGTCTTCAGCGGCGCCATATAAGCATTTTGAAAACAAGCAGGAGTTTGTTATAGCTGTAATAGATTATATAAGCAAACAGTGGGATGCACAGCTTGAAAAAGTTGTAAGCAATATAGCGCCTGAAGATTATCGCAAGCAATTAATCAGTATAAGTTTGGAATACATACGGTTTCTTGTTGAAAATCCGCATTTCCGCTCAATTATAATGCTCAAGGATGAAGGATTAACACCTGAACAAATAAAGCTCAAATCTCAGCTTTCAGAGGGCAGCAGGCAGGTAATAGCGAAGTATTGCCAATCGGTCAATATGTCCGATGACAGAAGAATAATAAAGACATTCATAGTCAGATCCATTATTTACGGTGCAGCGCTTATGATGGATAACGGCGAGATGGAATATACAGATGACAACATGAATGAGATCTCAAAAACGATAGAACGAGAGTTTGACCTCGGATAGGTTGACAAATTGCTGCTATAGGAATAAAATATGAAAAGTAAGCGGCGTTAACCATGAAAAATGGAGGAATCTTCAATGAACGAATATATAATCATGACCGACTCATCATGTGATTTGCCTGATTCCATGGCAAAGGAGATGGAGCTCGAGGTAAATACACTGTCATTGGTACTAGAAGGCAAGGAATATGTTAATTATCTTGATGGAAGAGAGATTGGCTTCCATGAGTATTATGACTTTTTGCGTGAAGGAAAAATGGGCAGTACATCTGCGGCAAATATAGAATCCTTTAGAAACATGATGGAACCCATACTGAAATCGGGTAAAGATTTATTATATCTTGGTTTTTCGTCAGGCTTGAGCGGCACGTATAATGCCGGTCTTCAGGCAGCGAACGAACTCAGTGAAAAATATCCTGAGCGTAAGATATACACCGTCGATACACTTGCAGCATCATTGGGCGAAGGTTTGCTTGTATACTATGCTGCTCAAGAAAAGAAAAAGGGAAAGAGCATTGAAGAAGTGCGTGATTGCATAGAAAAGCTCAAGCTGAATTTGTGCCATTGGTTCACGGTCAATGATCTGCATCACTTGAAGCGTGGCGGCAGAGTAAGTGCAACAACAGCGATTGCAGGCACAATTTTGCAGATAAAGCCCGTTATGCATGTTGATGATGACGGCAAACTTATAAACGTTGAAAAAGCAAGGGGAAGACGCGCGGCAATAAAGCGTCTTGCAGACATAATGGCAGAGACGGCTATCGACCCTGCGAAGCAGACCGTATTCATTTCACATGGCGACTGCATCGAAGATGCTGAATATCTTGCCTCCATGATAAGAGATAAGTTGGGTGTAAAGGATATAATGATAAACTATGTGGGCCCTGTAATAGGCACACATTCAGGCCCGGGAACACTGGCACTGTTCTTTATCGGAAAAAAGAGATAAAAACAAAGCTCGTTGAATTTGTTCAACGAGCTTTTTATGTCTCAGCCGTGAAGACCGCGCGACTGTCTGTCCATGTCTTCGACTACTATATCGTATATTTCCCCAAGCGAAGCGCAATATTCCAATACTTTCCATGGCTCATTTGTGTGGTAGTGAATTTTTATAAGCTCATCATCACCGACCGCCAAAAGACAATCGCCTTCAAAATTTGCGGTAAAATAATCGCTTATAACATCTTCGTCCAAATTTGTTCCTTCGATCAATAACTGAGTGTCGTATCTGAAGTCCATAAAAATATCTGCCTTTCTTTTTTGTGATGTTTATTTGATTATATCACAAAATGGGTAATCGGTGCTTACTTTTCGATGGGGTCATAATAGAAAATTAAAATGCTTGCATTGCGCTTAAATATTGGCTATAATATTCAAGGTCACAAAAATCAGTTCGCTGATGTAGCTCAGTCGGTAGAGCACTTCATTGGTAATGAAGAGGTAGGCAGTTCGAATCTGCTCATCAGCTCCAAAAAAACCATCTGCACAGCAGATGGTTTTTGCTTTTTCAGTCAACGGAAATTGATTGAGCAGATACTTGTTTTTGCTTTTGAGCAATGCGCTTTCGTGTATCCTGCATCATATCATGAGCAAATATATAGTTTATAGTGAAAAATTCGGAGCTCTTGAGTGCATGCCTTGTATATTTGAAAAACGGGAATATACGCTCTATACGGTTTGAAGAGCGAAAATATTTTGTTATCTTTGATGCTTTTCGAACGATTTTTCTGAGTAAAGTGGTGCCGCGTATCGCACTTCCTACACGAGAATAAATAGTTGACGCAGACTTTGAAAAACCTATATCGTCATAGCGAATAAGATACTTGTGTAAAAGCAATTTGCCTGCTTTGAGACGCAAAGGTACTTTTTTATAAAATTCGGTTAAGTTTGCGTCACAAATAGGGAGAAGCGCTTCGTAGCCGAAGAACTCAAACATGCGCTGTGAGTTAAGGCAGAACTTGCACTGGCGTTCTATCATGTTGTACTGGTGGTATTGTGCGCCTGATTCTTCAGAGTTTCTGCACGCATTTTTATCGAAAAATCCACTGAATCTTTCCTCTAAGCGTTCGGGAAGTTCTGTGCGGTTATAATAGTTTGTTTTCACAAGATCGGTGAGCTTTTTGAAATCATCAATTTCTTGTGTTATAAGTGCCTTGTCAAGTCTGCCGCCTGCGATCATACCTGTATTGCCGGTAATTATCACAGAATCGTTCGGCAGGAGATTATTTTCTGATACATACTTTATGGCGGCGTAGTCTTGTATTTCGGGCACTGCCGACATATATCCGCGTGTTTTGATATATTCGATAAAATCAGGGTCCTTGCGGAGCTTTTTCCATGTGGAAGGCGTATATTCGACAAAGTGCCAGGGGTGGCCGTAGTACTCGGCTATTCTTTTGGGGTATGAATAGTCAAGGTGCCCCTTTGTTCCGAATGTGAAGCAGACAACTTTTTCGTGACCTATTCTTTTTAACATAGCCAATATTTCTCGGGAGTCATAACCGCCCGAAAGTTCAACGGCGGCGGTTCTGCCGGCAAGCGCAGTGCGAAGATTCTCACATGCCTTGTCAAAGACTTTGGAAAATTCGTCTACAAATTTTTCGTCTGACCAGTCATGGCAGGTGCCGTCCCCACCGTGAAGATAATAAAATTCGGTTTTTAAGGTCGAGGAAGCCTTGTCAAATTCGATATATTCACCGCTCTGTATCAGTTTTATCTCATTGCAGAGTGTATGTCTGCCGCTTATATAAACGCCGGAGAGCTTAAACTCATCAAACGATATTTCATCGGCAGTATCAGTTGTCAAAGCATCAAATATGCTGTACGCATTGTCCGACAGTATAAGCTGCGAGCCTTCAACAGCATAAAACATGGGAAATGAACTCACATGGTCTACTGCTGCAAATATCTTGTTGTCAGTTTCAACAACAAGCGAATACAGGCCGTCTATCTCTTTCAATACTTCGTCAAACGACTTTTGTGTGAGACGGTCGGAAATATGTGTGATGGCGGCATTGCTTGTATATTTATGGCCGTTAAATATGAAATATCCGCAGAATGAGACCCCATTCTCTTTTGTGAAAGGGTACGTGGATCGATTTGTAAGCAAAAGCTTCATAGCCTTTGACCTCCGAAAATACTGTGATATTGTGTGAAGTATAACACCGCTTTAATTGGTGTTACAAGGAATTTGGGAATAAAGCCATAAAAAATATACAAATTAGGGCGAAATATTTCTAAACGATGAACAAACTTTCAACTTATTGATAACAAATCGTCAAACGCCCTAAAATCGCTTGACTGAAAAATTTTTGGGTGCTATTATTCGCCGGTAAGAGTGGGTTTTTATCATACTTACGACAATACCTGCTATAAACGAAAGGGAAAGATGTTATGAAAAAATTTTTGGAATCGGCATTGTTGATTTTGATGGTGCTTGCGCTTGCCGCACCCGCTTTTGCGCAGATAGGCTATGATGCGCCTTCATCAAATGAAGAACTGTCGTCGGTTGAAAATAACGGAGCGGAAATTGAAGTTGAATTGTATGCATATGAAAAGTCTGAGGACGGAACTTATGAAGAGTTTGATTCAGAGGACGGTGTTCTTGCAAACGAGGATTTGCGCTTTGTTGTGAAAGTAAAACTCCCCACTCAGGAATCAAATTATTGCGACCTTAAAAATCCCTGCAAACTTGAGGTGGTTGTAAACAATATCAGCTATGCTCCTACAGTGGATGAAGAAGGTACGGAATGTGGCGACAGCGTTCTTGCATTTGAAGCTACTTCGGCAGAGGGTGTTTATGCGGCAAACCTTGAATATGCTCCCGAGACAGTAGAAAAAGGCGGCAGTTTTACTTATATGTTTACGACACAGGCGCTTACCGCTTCTACAGTTACCGTTAATGCAACTCTCAGCGGCGGACGCAAGGAATTGCCCATGCGCTTTGCTTATGACGGAAAAGTGTATGACATTGAAGGCGTTGAAAAAGAAAACTTTACCGTGTATGTGGATAACTCATACGGCATGGTAATCAATGTTGACAGCGACAGCAAGGTGAGCGGTTTGCAGATATTCACTGCTGAACACGCAAACAAGTTCTTTGATGTTGTCATAAGCGGCGGTAATGTTGAATTTAAGAGCTCTGACGAAAGCTACAAAAAAGGCGATGCAGGATATGATGCGCTTTATGCTGAATATGAGAGCATAATGGATGTGCTTGGCTTCAGCGAGGGGGAGACTGCATATGTATATACAAATGCGCTTGTAAATCGCTTTAACACAGCATTTTCGTTTGCTGCTTCGCAGACTTTCCAGAAAGCAGGAACAATACCCACTCCCGCAACGAGCGGAAATTCCATTGTTTTTGGCTTCGTAGTAATAGTGGCGGCTGTTGCGGTTGCAGCATCATTCTTCTTCAAAAAGCTCAGAACAATATAAGATAATATGTTTTAAGTCTAAGCAAGTAAAAAATTCCTCCGAACAGTCTTCGGAGGAATTTTTAATATACTGTTTTGTTTAGGCTATGACATCAAAGCCGATCCATGAGAGTGCTGAAACGATGACTGCGGCAATAACTACACCTACTGCTATCGCAGGGAAGGATTTCTTCATCTGAATGTCAAGTACGCAGGCTACCATTGCGCCTGTCCATGCGCCTGTTCCGGGAAGGGGGATGGCAACGAGTATGCACAAACCCCAGAAACCGTATTTATCAACAATTTCTGCTTTGCGCATCGTGCGGTCACGAAGTGCTTTCCAAATGCGGCCGAATATTTTACTTTTTTCTGCAAGCCATTCAAAAAAACGGCGGAAAAACAATATTATGAACGGTACGGGCAGTATATTTCCTATCAGGGAAAATATTATGGCAGTGTAATAGTCCAGACCCAGCCCGATGCCGATGGGGATTGCACCTCGAAGTTCTATTACGGGAACCATTGCTACCAAAACAGTGAGAATAACTTTACCTACTGTACTGTCGGTGAAAAATGACCATTCTTCACCGCTGACGCTTGTAGGAATTGCTGTTGCTTCAGCCTGCGCAGTCTCAATTGCGGAAGCAGCTAATACTTGTGAAGCATGGGAGAAAACCGGTGAGAGCATTAACATGAATACAGCCAATATAAGAGCCAAAGTTTTTCTTTGCATCGTGTTATCCTTTCAATCTCATTCGATTCCATAACCAGTTTCATTGTAGCTAAAGGCAAAAAGAAAGTCAATTGTTATATATAATTATAAATCAGATGAAATTCCATGTGAAAGCGTGGTATATTAAAAAAAAGGAGTGGTCGTTTAATGAGAAAAACAGCCGTTTTCATAATTGCGCTGCTTTTGTGCTTTACTGCAGTGGGATGCGAGCAGTCACAGCAGAATAAAGTAACTGCTTCGCATGATGTGCGTGTTATGTTTATAAATGTCGGCAGGGCAGATGCTGCCTTACTTTGCATAGATGACAAGTCATATATGATAGATACAGGTGAAGATGATACTGCGCTTCGTCTGTTTGCAGCAATGAACTATATGGGGATAGAATCGCTTGACGGCCTTATACTCACACATACACACAGCGACCATATAGGCGGTGCAAAACTTCTTCTGCAATATATGCCCACAGAAACTTTGTATAGTGCTCAAATCAGTGAAAACAAATCAAACGGCGAAAACAAAATAGACAATATAGCAAAAAACTATTCCGCAGAACAGGTGAAACTCAGTGCGGGTGACAAAATAAAAATAAACGATGATATGGCATTTGAGGTGCTTGCTCCCATAACATACAATGCCGATGATGATAATGATAATTCGCTCGTTCTCAGATTAAAAGTGAACGGCAGGACTATTCTTTTCACCGGTGATATGCAGTTTGCGGAAGAACTGACACTTATGTCAAAAGCGTCATCGCTCAAAGCCGATATTTTGAAAGTCGGAAATCATGGAAACAAAGATGCTACATCTGAGCAGTTTGCACTTGCTGTGGCGCCTGAATATTCAATAATAAGCACCGACACAAGTGTTGATGAAAACTCGGCAAACAGGCGTGTTAAAGAAGCGCTTTCAATGTCTGAAATATTTGTGACTGAGGATTATCAGCTTGGAATATTGCTGACAATAGATGAAAACGGTGATGTTTCGATTGAAGACCCGATACCGCTTGCGGCAGATGTCCAACTTGAGATAATTGCCGCAGACACGGAAAAACAGACTGTTACCGTGAAAAACAATGGTGAAACAGTCTCACTCGACGGTTATATGCTTTTTTCCGAAAACGGAAAAGAACTTTTCGTCTTTGAAAAAGGTGCTTCTGTACAGAGCGGCGATTTAATTACTGTTGCATGTACAGGCTATGAGGGTGATTATACATGGCCCAATGAAGATAAAGCCTGGAATAAGAAAAAAGGCGATATAGCAATATTGTATGATAATTTCGGCAATGAAATTTCACGCATGACTGTTGCGGTGCAGTAATGCTGTTATCTTGCATATCCCATATCTTTAAGTAATCGTGCGAGTACATGCAGTCGCTCACATAAAAGCTCGCTGTCTTTATTGAGAGCTCCCAAAAGCAATTCTATATCCTCATCAAGATTTTCATTTCTGCTGCAAACTTCAAGCGTCATTGCGTCGCCTTGAAGGCCTATGCGGTCTATTTTTGTGCTTTCTTTATTGTACAGGGTGGGATAGCGATAGCTTTCCTCGGTGAAATATTGCATTGAGCGTGCAATGAGTATAGCAAGGTCAAGTATGCGATGGAGAGGAAGCTCTTCGCTTTGACGGCTCCATTTATTACCGGTATATCTCCATACTTTGGCAGATGCTTCAACTCGTCCACGGTCATTCCATTGCGCAAGCCCAATGGACAAACCTTTAGCTTCGCTTTTGTATGCGGTACGGCCGTCTACATTTTCATAATTC
>JAFSFN010000068.1 GCA_017435185.1 Clostridia bacterium
ACGGCTGTTATCTCCGTCTGATTTTGGAAACACGAAATCATGAACACTTAAAAGAGATACACGAGGCACTGGAAGCGGCAGGCTACAAAATAATAAACACACCTGTTTGACACAACAAAAGGTCGGCTCAGCGCCGACCTTTTATATTTTATTCATTATTCATCAATATCAAATTTTATGTCATCAGGTTTTACAAAACCCAGTTTTTCTCTCGCATACTGGAGCAGATAGTCCTCACTCTGAACGTAATCGACCATATTCTCCAAGCGCTGCTTTTCGTTATACAAAAGCTGATATTCTGCTTCAAGCTGTGCCATTTCGGAATCTATCTCTGCCTGCCGTTGTGCCTGACCGATTAAAACCACCGCAATGAAACAAGCACAAACAACACCGAAAGCTATTGCCAGCTTGGGTGTTATTTTATATTTTATTTTGTTTTTGAGGGCTTTGTTTTTCACGCGATCTTTCTCATTTATAAAATCTTTGGTACAGTATATTATCTTATACTTACTTTTGTTTTACAAGCAGTTTTTTACATATTTCAAAAAGATATTTTATGAGGTTTCTGCTGCAGCTTATAAAAATCCATATACCTAACCCCATTGACATCAAAATAAAGAGCCTTATCTCTCCTCCGTTAACAGTCAACAGAGTAAATGCCGCTGCTGCTCCTGCCAAGGCGTAAAAGAGTATATCCAGCGCAGCATTCACCCATTTATTCGGAAACGGCAAACGCATCAGAGAAAAGATTCGATACAGTATTCCTATAATAAAGCCGCCGTATAAAGCGCCCAGAAACTGCCATATCTCATTGAGTGTATTCTTCATTATCTGAACAATCTGGAAAAGACACCGCTTCGCTCCTGCGGCGGCTCATCATATTCCATCATTATTATCTCGCCCTCAATTATCACTTGACCGTCATCAAGATTAAGTTTTGTTATATGCAGATCTATTCCCTCTATGTGCAGTGCACCCACCTCCGTCAGCAGGCACACTTCCTGCTCATTAAAACTTTCTACGCTCTTCACTCCCGTGACGCTCATAAGCTCTCTGTTGTCTATATGTACAGCATGAGTGCGTATTCGCATTGCCGATGCGTCCACTCCCTTTATTTCAGGCATTTTATTATTCTCCTTCCCGTACTCTTCATGTGCAATTTATATTCTGTCCATAACAAATTTATGCCGCATACCATCAAATAAATATAATTTGTATTATTGTCGAAGCGGTTGACAAAATTTTTGTTGTTAAGTATAGTATGTTATGAATTTGACGATCGCCAGCGATCATCTTTGTATATTCCCAATAATTCCCGTTAATAATAACAGTATTGCAGTTATCAATATCGCCGCTCATGCGGTCTGATTCTTTTGCTGCATTTTCATCACTTCTATGCTTTTCCGTTTTATTGAAAGGAGATTCACTTTGACAAGGGAAGAACTGTCTCAAATGAGTCTTGCCTCTTTGCGTGAGCAAGCTCAATCACTCGGTATTAAATCAATCACCAAATATCGCAAAGCCGAATTGGCAGACATGATATTTGAGCGCACACAAAAGGCAGAAAAGCCTGCAATAAAAGAAAAAAAACCGGCAGTTTCAAAAAAAGCGCCTCCAAAAAAGAACATAACAGCCGTGGATACAGCTTCAGCACAAGAAGAAGCTCTAACCGGCAAGCCAACAAAAGAAGCTGCAAAAACCGTCAAAACGGCAAAAACCGAAAAAGCAGCAAAAATAAAAACTGCGAGCAAGAACAACGAGAATACAGCACAAGAAAAAGAAGCTGTTTCAAAAGTGACTCAGCACACTGCAGGTCATTCCAAAAAACAGGAAAACAACCATAATCGCAATAATCACTCGACCCAGCAAAATCAACGCACCAATTACCGACAACAGCGTGATAATAACAACGGCATCAAACAGGCACAGGAAGAAACCTCAAAGAAAGTCGAAGAAGCCGCAGCAAAGGAAACAGCACAACAAACTCCTGCATCATCACCCGAACTCTTCGACATGAGCCTTTGCGGCGAGTGTAAGGGCGTGCTTGAAGTCTTGCCGGAAGGTTACGGCTTCCTCAGATGTGAGAATTATCTGCCAGGCAACAATGACATATATGTTTCCATAGCTCAAATACGCCGCTTTGGTCTAAGAACGGGTGATATGATTGAAGGTAAAACTCGCCCAGGCAGAGAAAACGAGCGTTTTCTTGCACTTTTATATATAACATCAATAAACGGCGATGATCCTCAGCTCGCCGGGAACAGAAAGAAGTTTGAAGATCTTGTTCCAATATATCCCGATGAACGTTTGACACTTGAATGTCCCGGCACGGGCAAAGATCAAGGTCTTGCAATAAGATTGATAGATCTCATAGCCCCGATAGGCAAAGGTCAGCGCGGCATGATAGTCAGTCAACCCAAGAGCGGCAAAACAACACTGCTCAAAAACATCGCAAACGGCATATCAAACAACTATCCCGATGTTCATCTTATAGTGCTATTGATAGATGAGCGCCCCGAAGAAGTCACGGATATGCAGAGAAGCATAAAAGGCGAAGTTCTTTACAGCACATTTGACGAGCTTCCAGAACATCACACAAGAGTTGCTGAAATGACACATGAGCGTGCAATGCGCCTTGTTGAACAAGGAAAAGATGTAGTAGTGCTTCTCGATTCCATCACTCGTCTGGCACGAGCATACAATCTCACCATTCCCGCAACGGGAAAAACACTTTCGGGCGGCATGGACCCCGGAGCACTGCACAAGCCCAAACGCTTTTTCGGCGCTGCCAGAAACATTGAAAACGGCGGAAGTCTCACAATAATTGCGACAGCACTGATTGAAACCGGTAGCCGTATGGACGATATCGTTTACGAAGAATTTAAGGGAACGGGCAATATGGAAATTCATCTTGACCGTAAAATGAGTGAAAAGCGCATCTTCCCTGCCATAGACATCTATAAGTCAGGCACAAGACGAGAGGAGCTCCTGCTTTCCAAAGAAGAACTCGAAGGCGTATTCTCCATGCGCCGTGTACTCAGCGGCGGCAATCCGGGAGAAGTCACAGAACAGTTCATAGGAATGCTCGACAAAGCCGCCACAAACGAAGAATTTCTGTCACGCTTGCAGGGTTGGTTGTCCATCTACGAAAAGGATGGCTACTCTACATCGGGTAAAATTTACGGAAAGTAAAAAAAGGCTTGCTTTTTATCAAAATTCTGATATAATGGCTCTGTTCAGGCAGGCATGCTTGAATGCAGCAGGAGAGCAGCTAATTGCTCTGCGCCCAGCAAAAAAAGGAGAGAAAAGATTATGCAGAAAGACATTCAACCCTCATACGGCGAATGCGTTGTTCGTTGTGCATGCGGTGAAACCTTCATCTCCGGCTCCGTAAAGCCCGAGCTCAAGGTTGAAATTTGTTCAAAGTGCCACCCCTTCTACACAGGCCGTCAGAAGCTTGTTGACACAGGCGGACGCGTAGACCGCTTCAAGAAGCGTTACGGCATGAACTAATCATTCCATATGATTACCGCGGGAATTGCTTGAGAAAGCAATTCCTTTTTTCATGCAATAATTCTGAAAACAAGCGTAACAACAGCACATACAACAATACCGAGCAAAGTCGGTATGACAGCCGAAGCCAAAGTCCAGATTAAACTTCCCGTCTCTTTCTTCACTGTCAAAAGCGTTGTCGAGCACGGCCAATGAAAGAGCGAAAACAACATTGTGCAGATTGCAGTCGTCATGTTCCACCCGTTTGTAACAAGCAACCCGTGTAACTGTGAGAGATTCGGCATTTGAGATATCGTACCTGAAGCCATATATCCCATTATGATTATCGGCATCACTATTTCATTTGCAGGCAATGCAAGTATGAAAGCAAGCAGTATCACGCCGTCAAGTCCGATTATTTTGGCAAACGGATCAAGAAAAGCTGTACAATATGCAAAAAGCGTTGTTTCACCTATATTAACATTTGCCATTATCCAAAGCACTATGCCTGCCGGGAAAGCAACACAAGCCGCCCTTGACAACACAAGAAGCGTTCTGTCAAATATTGAGCGCACAATTACCTTTCCAAACTGAGGTCGTCTATATGGCGGAAGTTCTAAAGTAAACGATGAAGGTATTCCCTTAAGCAAAGTTTTTGAGAGCAGTTTTGACACCCAAAATGTAGCAAGCACACCACAAACAATAATCATTACAAGCATGAGCGATGACAGCACAGACGAGAGCAATCCTCCCGCACTGCCCACAAAAAACATTGTTATTATGGCTATAAGTGTCGGGAAGCGACCGTTGCAGGGCATGAAGCAGTTTGTCACAATAGCAATAAGGCGTTCTCTTTTTGAATCTATTATCCTGCATCCCACAACACCAACGGCATTACAGCCAAAGCCCATACACATGGTCAGCGCCTGTTTGCCGCAAGCACAACAATGTTTGAAGCATCCATCAAGGTTGAACGCAACTCTCGGAAGATAGCCGGCATCTTCCAAAAGTGTGAACAACGGAAAAAAGATTGCCATAGGCGGCAGCATGACAGAAACGACCCATGCAAGAACTCTGTATCCGCCTTCCGTAAGCATCTGAGTCAACCATAAAGGCATATGCAAGAATTCAAACACGGACGTAATCTCATCTTCAAGTCCAAGCAGCAAAGACGACAGAACTTGTGACGGATAATTCGCGCCCGAAACGGTAATCCAAAGTATCAGCGCAAGGCCTGCAAGCATTACGGGTATGCCGAAATATTTATTGGTAAGCAATCTGTCTGCTTTAAGCTGTCTGTTTGTGGCTCTGTTGTCGGTCTGCTTGACATACTTACCGCATATCTCCCTTGCCCTTTCATATATTTCATTGACAGTGAGTGTTTCTTGTTCTTTTTCTCTTTGATTTTCTTCACCGTCTTCATTTATCGCTTTTTCAACAGCACATTTCAATTCTTCAATGCCCTTGCCGCTTCTCGCACTCATGCCCACGACCGTTATTCTCAACATTTTTGAAATGCCGTCAAGGTCAATATCAATATGCTTTTTTTGAGCTTCGTCAAGCAGATTCACAGCGACGATGACTTTATCACTCAGCTCCATGGTGCGAAATACTATATTAAGATTGCGTTCAAGGCTCGTTGCATCACACACCACAACTACGACATCGGCTTTATTACTGCATATAAAATCACGCGCTATCTTCTCTTCATGCGAGCGCGCCGAGAACGAATATGTACCGGGCAAATCCACTACGGTATATTCTGCATCATTATATTCGTATTTTCCATATGACAGTTCTACCGTTTTTCCTGCCCAGTTGCCCGTATGTTGTTTTAGGCCTGTCAACGCATTAAAAACAGTACTCTTGCCCACATTGGGATTTCCGCACAGTGCGACAACTCTTTTTTCATTGTTCATATAATTTCCACCATGATTCTTTCAGATTCCTCGCGTCTGAGGGCAATAGCAGTAGAACGCACAGAATATGCCGTCATAGCATTCTCCTTGTGCACAAGCGCAGGAGCTCTCATGAGAGGTACAACAGTCGCACCCATGGTAAATCCCAAATCCATGAGGCGCTCACTGTCACCGTTTATGTATATTACTCTTGCTTCTTCTCCTATGTTCAAATCACATAACCTAATCATCAGCTTCAATATATTCATTCATATGAAATATGGTTCTTGCCTGAAGTCCGAGTTCGTTGTATAGTTAATATATAAATCAAAGGAGGTGCCATTTTATGGGCAAATTCGTTATCAGAAAAACAAACACAGGTATCAAGTTCGATTTGAAGGCTTCCAACGGCGAAGTCATCGCAACCAGCGAAGTATACAATTCAGAGCAGGCTTGCCGCAACGGCATTGAAAGCGTAATAAAAAATGCGCCTGTTGCCGCTGTTGAAGATCAGACAGTTGAAGGCTATGCACAGGAAAAGCACCCCAAGTTTGAAGTCTACACGGACAAAGCGGGCGAATTTCGTTTCCGCCTCAAGGCAACAAACGGCCAGGTCATCGCTCAGAGCGAAGGCTACAAGGCACTCGCAAGTTGCAAAAACGGCATTGAATCCGTGAAAAAGAATGCAGTTGACGCTGAAATAGTCGAAGCATAAGGAGCTTAACAAAGTGGATATCAAGGCAGAAATCGAAAAAATCGTCACTTCCATAACCAAGGACAATTCCATTATGGAAAACTTCAAGAAAGACCCTGTTGCAACCGTTAAAGGCTTGCTCGGTTCTGTCGACCTCGACAACGAAGCAATCAACAAAATCGTCGATGGCGTAAAGGCTAAAATCTCCGTTGACAAGATCTCCGATGCTCTCGGCGGTCTCAAGAAATTATTCTAAGCACATCAAAGCGTCAGCATAAATCATGCTGACGCTTTTTTGTTATTTAACACAAAAGGGACGATTTTACTCGTCCCTTCTTTATCTTTTGTAATACAGCTATTCGAATTATTTCTCGTATACGTTGCCGCCGAGTCTGATTGTGCCGAAGTTGTTTGTTATGAGACCGAGAGCGGGTCTGTAGTTGAGAATGTTATCCTCATAGGGAATGAAGAATACTGCAACTGATACCAAAGCAGCTGTATTTTCTTCCTGGATAAGGACGAACTTTACATCTTCACATGTATATGTTTTTGCACCTTCGGAATCGAGCGTGAGTTCAACATTTTTAAGATCGACCTCACCGTAATTGCCGGAGAGCTGGTTGAGTGTTATAGTGCCATTACCGTCTTTCTGCTTATAAACAGTACCGGACGCATTACATGCGACAAGCATAGCTGCAACCATTACTACAACCAAAACCATGGAAAGAGTTCTCTTAATTTTCATGACTATTCCTCCTATTACTTAATTTGTACTTGTATTTTACTTAAATATTACCTAATAGTCAATCAATACCCATCAATTAAGGCCTATATTTTCAGGATAAACAGGCAATGTTAACACTATATTTCCAAATTTGCCTGCAAAAACCGATTTCACAATGATTTCAATATTTAGTACGGTATTTGTCATCACTTTTGGAAAAAATCATGTTATATTAGCACTCAAGAGATAAGAGTGCTAACAGGAGGTGGCTAACACATGGATATCAACAGATTAACGGAAAAATCACTTGAGGCTGTTCAGGCTGCTCAAAATACAGCCATCGAACACAGCAATCAACAGATCGACCAGGAGCATTTATTATATGCTCTGCTCTGCCAAGAAAAC
This sequence comes from Clostridia bacterium, assembly GCA_017435185.1. Classification (GTDB taxonomy): domain Bacteria; phylum Bacillota; class Clostridia; order Christensenellales; family CAG-138; genus RGIG3096. Next base: position 7,214 of record JAFSFN010000068.1, read on the forward strand.
TCACTTGCACTGAGTCTTCTTGAACGAATGAATACCGACACTTCTGCATTTATGCAGGCGGTTGAAAAGAGCATTGATAATTTGCCAAAGGTAATGGGCGGCGGACGTGACGCAAGCCGCGTATATATAACGAACGAACTTGACAAAGCGTTCATTGAAGCAGAAAAACAGGCAAAGCACATGAAAGACGAGTATACGTCTGTCGAGCATTTGTTCTACGGTTTGCTTGAAGTGCCAAACAGCACACTCAAACGCCTTTTCAAGGAACACGGAATAAAACAAGACAATTTCTTAAAAGCCTTAAACGAAATACGAGGTGCGGCAAGGGTCACATCACAAACGCCCGAAGGTACATATGATGCTTTGGGCAAATATGCCCAAGATCTTGTAGACCTTGCCCGAAAAAACAAGCTCGACCCCGTTATAGGCCGTGACGATGAAGTACGCAATGTTATACGCATACTTTCACGAAAGACCAAGAACAACCCCGTACTCATAGGCGAGCCGGGTGTCGGCAAAACAGCTATAGCCGAAGGATTGGCGCAAAGAATAGTCAGGGGCGATGTTCCTGCACTTTTAAGAGAGCGCAAGCTGTATTCGCTTGACATGGGTGCACTCATAGCAGGTGCAAAATACCGCGGCGAATTTGAAGAAAGGCTCAAAGCGGTGCTCAACGAGGTAAAAAAGAGTGATGGAAGAATCATACTGTTCATCGATGAACTTCACACCATAGTCGGCGCAGGCAAAACCGAGGGCAGTATGGATGCAGGCAATTTGTTAAAGCCGATGCTTGCAAGAGGCGAACTGCACTGCATAGGTGCAACCACTCTTGACGAATATCGCAAGTATATTGAAAAAGATGCAGCACTTTCACGCCGTTTCCAGCCCGTCATGGTAAACGAACCCACAGTTGAAGACACGATAAGCATACTGCGCGGCTTAAAGGAACGCTATGAGGTATTTCACGGCGTTAAGATAAACGACACGGCACTCATTGCGGCCGCAACGCTTTCACATCGTTATATTTCCGACAGATTTCTGCCGGACAAAGCTATCGACCTTGTTGATGAAGCATGCGCGATGATACGCACCGAGATGGATTCGATGCCGCAGGAGCTTGATGATGTTTCACGCAAGATAATGCAGCTTGAAATCGAAGAAGCGGCACTAAAGAAAGAAACTGACAAGCTCTCATTGGAGCATCTTGAAGAAATACGCCGTGAGCTTGCAGGGGAAAGAGACAAAGCAAACTCGCTTAAAGCCAGATGGGAAAACGAAAAGAATTCCATAAAAACCGTTCAGCGTCTGCGTGAAGAAATCGAGCAGACAGGTTCAGATATTGAAAAAGCTGAGCGTGAATACGACCTTAATCGTGCCGCAGAGCTCAAATATGGCAAACTTCCCAAGCTCCGCAGTGAATTAGCAGACGCTGAAAAAGCATATGAACAAAACAAAACAGACTACTTACTGCGCGACAGAGTAACCGACGAAGAAATATCAAGAATAGTTTCACGCTGGACAGGAATACCCGTAAGCAAGCTCATGGAGGGTGAACGCGAAAAACTGCTCAACCTTGAAAAGATACTTCACGAGCGTGTTATAGGTCAGGATGAAGCTGTGCGCACTGTAAGCGATGCGATACTGCGCACAAGAGCAGGACTGAAAGACCCCAAAAAGCCCATAGGCAGCTTTCTCTTCCTCGGACCCACAGGCGTAGGCAAAACGGAGCTGGCAAAAGCATTGGCACAAGCATTGTTTGACGATGAGAACAACATGGTTCGAATAGACATGAGCGAATACATGGAAAAACACGCCGTTTCAAGGCTCATAGGTGCACCTCCGGGCTATGTGGGTTACGATGAAGGCGGTCAGCTCACAGAGGCTGTTCGCAGAAAGCCCTATTGCGTTATACTGTTTGACGAAATAGAAAAAGCACACTCCGATGTTTTCAATGTGCTTTTACAGGTACTTGATGACGGAAGAATAACCGATTCTCAAGGCAGGACCGTGGACTTCAAAAACACGGTGATAGTTATGACCAGCAATCTCGGTTCTTCCTTTATACTTGAAGGCATCGTTGACGGAAATATCAGCGAAGAAGCAAAAGCACAGGCAGATTCGCTCTTAAAGTCAAGTTTCAGACCCGAGTTTTTGAACCGAATAGACGACATCGTGTTCTATAAGCCGCTCACGCAGGATGAGATATTCAAAATAACAGATTTGCTCTTAAAAGAGCTGCGTTCAAGGCTGAACGAACGCATGCTTGACATAGTGCTCACAGACCCTGCCAAGGAATACCTTGCTTCGGCAGGCTATGATCCGCAATACGGTGCTCGTCCTCTCAAGCGTCTTTTGTCAAGCAAGCTCGAAACATTGCTGGCAAGATCAATTATAGAAATGAATCCGGCTCCCGATACAACATTCATAATTGACTACGACGGCACATCGCTTACCACGTCAAGCAGTGCAACAGACTGACAAAAGGCACGCAAAAGCGTGCCTTTTACATATTGATTAAGGCGTCCGCGCCGCTTGCCAAAATGCATAACATGGTTTATAATTATATAGCTTTATACATATTCTTGAATTAAGGAGTTGGTATTTTCATGGAAGATGGCAGTCCAGACATATTACAGTATGCTCTGCTATTATTCCTGCTCATTTTCATGTCGGCGTTCATGTCGGCATCTGAAATGGCACTTTCATCCGTAAGCAAAATACGAATGATAACTTTGTCCGACAATCACAACAAGCGTGCAAAACGAGTGCTCAAACTGTTGGACAATTATGATAAAACACTAACTACTCTTCTAATCGGCAACAATCTGGTCAATATAGCCATTGCCTCCTTGGCGACATACATTGTCACCAAAGCATGGGGCAATGATTTTGTTGTATACTCAACAGTTATAACAACTGTTGTTGTATTCATTTTCGCTGAAAGTCTTCCCAAGTGCTTCGCTTCACAGTGCAACGAATCATTTACGCTTGCCGTATCGGGAATTTTGACATTCCTCATCAAGATTCTTTCTCCGTTTTCTTTCATATTCACAAAGATAACACAGCTTATAAGTATGCCTTTCAAGAAAAACAGCAAAGAGCCCACCGTCAGCGAAGATGACCTTCACGACATCATCGAGACAATCGTTGAAGAAGGCGCCATAAACGAAGAAAAAGGCGAGCTCGTTCAAAGCGCACTTGAATTTTCGGATACGCGCGTCATTGATGTGCTTACTCCATGGGAAAATGTTCAAACAATCAGTATAGATATGAGTGCTGAAGAAATAATAGATTTTATAAAAAACAGCCGTCACTCCCGTCTTCCTGCAATAGATGCATCGGGCGAAATTTGCGGAATATTAAAAATAAGAGAATATCTCAAGTCCTATCTTGACGGCGCGGCTGATCTTTCGCTCTCAATGGCAGAGGTCTGCTTTGCAAGCGCAGACACGCCGATAAATGACCTCTTGCCAGAAATGAGCAGCAACAAAACGCATATGTCGATAGTTCTCGATAATTCAGGCAAAACCATAGGCATAATCACGATGGAAGACATTCTTGAAGAACTTGTCGGCGAAATATACGATGAAGACGATATAGGAGGTGAAGCATAATGCTTTTCCAATATATCTCCATAATCGTACTTACGCTTCTTTCGGCGTTCTTCTCGGGTTCAGAAACAGCATACGCTTCATCATCCGAAATGAAACTAAAGCGCAACTCTGAAAAAGGCACTTTAGTTTCAAAAACAGCTCTCACAATAAAAGAACGCTTTGAAGATGCACTTATTACAATATTGCTCTGCAATAACCTTGTGAACATTGCGGCATCATCTATTGCTACAATAATTGCAATATCGCTTTTCGGCGAAAACGGAACATGGATAGCAACCATTGCAATGACAATTATATTGCTCATATTCGGCGAAATAGCACCCAAAGTCATCGCAAACTCCATTCCCGAAAGTTTTGCACGCATAGTGGCAATGCCGCTTAGCTTCCTCATGTTCATTTTCAAACCCATCGTGTTTACCACGCAAAAACTCGTCAGCCTGTTTTCTCATATTTGGAAAAGCAACATAAAAGAAGGCCCATCCGTCACTGAGGATGACCTTGAAAGTATAATCGACACTGTTGAAGACGAAGGTGTAATGGACGAAGAAAGCTGCGATCTTCTTCAAAGTGCACTTGATTTTGACGAAGTGCTTGCCTACGAAATAATCACACCTCGTGTTGACATGACAGCACTCGATATTGATGACCCTGCTGATGAAAATATAGAAAAGGCACTTTCATCCATGTTCTCACGCATACCTGTCTACAAAGATACCATAGATAACATAATCGGCATACTCCATCTGAATCACCTGTTAAAACGCCTTGTTGACGAGCGTGAAAACCTGAACTTGCGCGACTTGCTCATGCCTGTTTCTTTCGTTCATAAAACTATGGCATTGCCCGATGTGCTTGCCGTGATGCGCAAACGAAAGTGTCACATGGTAGTCGTAACCGATGAATACGGCGGAACAATGGGCGTTCTTACAATGGAAGATGTTCTCGAACAGCTCGTGGGCGACATTTGGGACGAAACAGACGAAATAATAAGCGAGTTCCAGGAAACAGGCGTGAACATCTACGAAGCAGACGGCGCAATGCGCATATATGACTTCTTTGAAGAACTCGACTTGGATGACCGTGACTTTGATGATGACAACGCTACACTCGGCGGCTGGGCAATAGAAATGCTGGGCGGATATCCTCGTGTAGGCCAGTCATTCGACTACAAAAACCTCACGATAACCGTTATCAAACGCCAGAAACTGCGTGTAAGACGCTTAAAAGTGGTCGTCCACCCACTTCTCGACAAC
>JAFSFN010000069.1 GCA_017435185.1 Clostridia bacterium
GAGACTATGCAAGCATCGACCTCACAATAACACTTGCGGCAAGAAACGACTGAATTTGATTCTTACGCACATAAAAACACACGGCAGAATTTCTGCCGTGTGTTTTTAATATGACTTGTTCAGTCTTTTTTGTGGGGTTCCACCCCACACCCCCGGCCGCTTTTGAAAAAGCGACGGAAACCGCTTTCCCTCAACAACTTGTTCTTGAGCGAAAGCGGAAGCGTTTATTTCCTGTAGCCGTTCATTCTTGCTGAAGCAATGAGTTTGCTTTCGTTGTGATATACATTTATTTCGAATCGGCAGATATTCTTGCCTGATTTAATACATCGTGCCTCGGCTGTCAGTTTCCCTGTACAGGGTGCGGCGCTTAAATACTCGATGTTTGCGCCGAGCGTAACTGTCGGCATCTGCAGCGAATTTGCCGCAATGGCAAAAGTCACATCTACAAGAGTGTATATTGCTCCGCCCATAACCGTATCGTTTGCGTTTTTATGCTTTTTTTCAAGCACCAAACTGCACTTGGCATATTCAAAAGCCACATCTTCTATAACAATGCCCGTGGTTTGAGTGGCATAGGTATCTTCGGCAAAGACTTCACGCGCCCATGCCAAATAATCTCTTTCCATTTTTTCTCGCTTTCGTTTTATATTATCCTGCAAAGGAATGATTTTCCTGTCGCAAAAGGCAGTCCGACAATGTACTCGTGCACCGTTGAGCCTATATCGGCAAACGATTCCATGGTGCCGAGGTCTATACCGTGTCTGAAACTCTTGCAGTATGCCAGTACGGGTATATACTCCCTGCTGTGGTCAGTGCTGACGGTTGTGGGGTCACAGCCGTGGTCCGCAGTTATTATGAGCAAATCCTTGTCCGAAAGTGAATTGATTATTTCGGGCAAGCACATATCGAAATGTTGAAGCGCCATGGCATAGCCTTCGGGATCATTGCGATGACCGTATATCATGTCGAAATCAACAAGATTCGTGAATATTAAAGATACATTTTCTTTTTCTTTAATGGCCTTTATCGTTTCTTTGATTCCTGTAACATTGTTGCGTGTATGACTGATATATGTGAGGCCTCTTTTGCAGAATATATCTTCAATCTTGCCAATGCCCATTGTCTTATAACCCTTATCGGTCAATGAATCGAGCACTGTCTGTGTCGTCGGAGGCAGAGCATAGTCTTTTCTGTTTTCTGTGCGATAATAACTGCCGCTCTCGCCAAGGAACGGGCGAGCAATAACTCTGCCCACCGTATTTTCACCGCAAAGCATTTTTCTTGCCGTTTCGCACATTTTATACAGTTCATCAAGCGGTATAACATTTTCATGTGCCGCTATCTGAAAAACACTGTCAGCCGAAGTGTACACTATGGGCTTGCCTGTTTTTACATGTTCGTCGCCGAGTTCTTTGATTATTTCCGTACCCGAAGCAACAACATTGCCAAGTATGCCGCGCCCTGTTTTTGCAACAAATTCATCGATTATTTCCTTGGGGAAGCCGTTTGGATATGTGCGAAACGGCGGTTCCTGTATTATTCCCATCATTTCCCAGTGACCGCTCGTTGTATCCTTCGCCTTTGTTTTTTCCATGGCACGACCATAATTGCCTCTGGCCATCTCGACATTGGGCAAGCGTGAATCTTCAATGTTGCCAAGGCCGAGTTCAAGCAGATTGCCTATCTGCATATTCTTTACAACAGAATACAGATTGCCCAGCGTATGCGAAGAAGCATCACCAAACTGCGCCGCATCGGGCAGAGCGCCTATTCCAACACTGTCAAGCACTATTATTATTGCTCTTTTCATAAAAACACCTCAGTATAATAATATCCTTAAAGCGAGTGGAATTACAACCCCCTCAAGTCCGATTCCTATCAATAATAGCATAATTTCGCTTCCGCCGCCATTTTTTATGGTGTCTGCGGTCATTACTGCAGGCAGTTTTTCCTTGCTTTTCACATCTAAGCAGCCTCTGATAAAGCCAAAGAACATGGCTGTCGTCGTCATCAGATTGGGTATTATGAACAAAAACGCACCGAGTATGCCCCCAACATCAAACTCATACAAAAAAGAACCTGCGGTGAATCCTGCCAAAAAACCGCAAAACAATATGGAAGCAAGCGATATCGGGAAAAGTGATTTGTGAACACACACCGCCGTTGAAAGTACATACAACAGAAAATTTACCGCCAAGGAACGAAGCGTGCCGCCAAAGAGATTATAATTTGCACCGTTTTCCATAAGCAGTGCCGTCTTTATAAGCACAGCACCTCTGTAGGAAATGCCGCATGAAGAAAAGCCTGCCGCAATCCCGAGTATAAAGATTGCCAGTGCTGTTATAAACAATACAGGATGTTCCTTAACTTTGTCTGAAAAATGTGTGCGCCCGGACTGAAACTGCACCATATACCATCACTCCTCATAATAATATATGGCTTGTTTGCTTCATCTATGAGCCAAGCTCTCAATCACTCTTTCCGTTATCATGGATATAAGCTCTTTATTCGTGGGTCTTCCCCTGCTCGAACTTACGGTATATCCAAAAAGCGCATACTGCCCCTCCATACTTCCGTTTATCCATGCGCTGTCTATGGCTGTTCTTATATTCCTGTCAACATTTTTCCATTCGGTATTGAACTCTTGAGCAACACGCATACACAATTCCTTGTTTGTTTTTTCCTTGCCGTAGAATTCAACAGAATATTCAAGCAGACATTTTAAGTATCTGTAGCCCATAAGTTTTGGTGAAATGCTTATCATCCTTAAAAAACACACTATCGCATCGCACACAGCTTTATCACGACTTTTCACCATGTCACTTGAGCTGTCGCACAAAACGCCCGAAAGTTTTTGTATGCGTCTTACAACCACAGCATTATCCACAGGTTTTATAAATATATATTTCACTCCCAAATTTTCAAACAGCCTCACCGTCTCGCCGCTAAGGTACGGTGTAATCACAAAAACATCAATGCCCTTACTTATTCCCTTTTCTTCAAGCGCGCACAACACTGCCGCACCGTCTTTTTCGGGCATGAGTGCATCAAGTAAAAGTATATCGGGAGCTGTGTTTTCAATGCGTCGCACTGCTTCACTGCCTCCGTAAGCAGGCAGTTGCATTTCAAAAAGACCCGTATCGGCAAAATACGAGTTGAGTGTGTCGCAGTACATCCTGTCATCATCAACTATGAGCATTGTCTTCTTCATGTTTACAGATTATAACGACTTTGCAGTGTTCTCTCAACAAATGTGGGCAAATACGACTGAAAAACAATTATTGCGACACTCTCCGCACAAGCGTTATAATGAATCCTGCATAATCTTTAAGGGGTAGAATTATGGCAATAGATAAAGTAAAAGAATATTTCAAGCAGTTTGGCATTGAAAAATGCATCAAAGAATTCGATGTTTCAAGCGCAACGGTGGAACTTGCAGCGGCGGCACTTAACTGTGAAGAAAAACGAATAGCCAAAACACTTTCATTCTCTCTTGATGAAAAGACTATATTGATAGTCACGGCAGGCGATGTGAAGATAGACAATTCAAAATACAGAGCGCTGTTCGGCAAAAAAGCAAAAATGCTTTCATTTGATGAGGTCGAACCGCTTGTCGGCCACGCAGTCGGCGGCGTGTGTCCATTTGCCGTAAATGGAGGGGTCGAAGTTTTTCTTGATGAATCACTCAAACGCTTTGACACCGTATTTCCTGCCTGCGGAAGCGGCAACAGCGCAATCGAGCTTTCATGTGATGAGCTGGAAAAATACTGTTCAAACTTTGTCGGCTGGATAGATGTCTGCCGTCCCAAAGAGGCTTGACAAAATAACAAATAAAAGCTAAAATAGTTTTTAGAGTACGAACTTAAAAAGTCGTGCGAAGGGGTACACCACCGCGGGTGTATGTTTTCGCATGACTTTTTTTGTTTCCCTATCAAAAAAGGCAGGAGAAAAACATGGTCATAATAAACGGCAGAGAAACAACAACACCTCAAAACAGCATGTCCGAATATCTTAGCGAGCAAGGATATTTCTTTTCCCGTATAGCCGTAGAAAAAAACGGCGAGATAGTGAAAAAAAGCCAATACGACACAGTGTATTTTCAAGACGGCGACATAGTTGAGATAGTAAGTTTTGTGGGAGGCGGCTGATATGACAGTATCAAAAGAACAAATGCTTGATTCACTTTCATTGCGTTGCGGCAAAGAAACAGCGCACAAACTTGTCTCCGCGCGCATTGCCGTGTGCGGACTTGGTGGGCTTGGCTCAAACATTGCAACAGCATTATGCCGAGCAGGCGTCGGCAATCTGCACATTATAGATTTTGACAAAGTTGACATTTCAAACATAAACCGTCAGCAATACAGCATAAGTCAGATAGGCATGTACAAGACGGACGCAATGGCCATGAATTTGTACGAAATATCCCCATTTTGCCATGTAAGAGCCGATACCGTCCGCCTTGATGAAATTAACATCCCTAAGTTTCTTTCAGATGACGACATAATCATCGAAGCGTTGGATGATGCAAGCGCCAAGGCGCTTTTGGTAAACACAATACTTGAGAAATTCCCTTTCAAAAAGCTGATAGCCGCTTCAGGCATGGCAGGGCTTGGCTCGGCTAATGACATAATCACACGCAGGGTAACTTCTTCGCTCTATATATGCGGTGACGCAAAAAACGAAGTCTCTCCCTCATCACCGCTTTATGCAAGCAGGGTCATGCTATGTGCGGCACACCAGGCGCACATGGCACTGCGCATAATCTGCGGCGAAACACAACCTTAAAAAACGAAAAGAGGTATACACATGAACAGCGATAAACTCATAATAGGCGGACATGAATTCACATCACGCTTCATTCTCGGTTCGGGCAAATATTCACTCAGCCTTATCGAAGCGGCAGTACATGATGCAGGTGCGCAAATGATAACGCTTGCACTCAGGCGCACAAACACTGCCGAAAAAGAAAACATACTCGACTACATTCCCAAAGGCGTCACACTCATTCCCAACACATCAGGAGCGAGAAACGCACAGGAAGCCGTAAGGATAGCCAAACTTTCAAGAGAGATAGGCTGCGGCGATTTTGTGAAGATAGAAATAATGCGTGATTCAAAATATCTGCTTCCCGACAATGCCGAAACAGTTCGAGCTACCGAAGCACTTGCCAAAGAGGGGTTCATAGTAATGCCATATATGTATCCCGACTTAAATATTGCGCGCGACCTTAAAAATGCAGGCGCCGCCGCCATAATGCCTCTCGCCTCCCCCATCGGCTCAAACAAAGGGCTTGCCACAAGGGATTTCATACAGATACTCATTGACGAAATAGACCTGCCCATAATCGTTGATGCAGGTATAGGCAGACCTTCGCAGGCATGCGAAGCAATGGAGATGGGAGCGGCGGCAATAATGGCAAACACGGCGCTTGCCACATCAAACGACCTCCCCCTCATGGCATCGGCATTCAAAAGCGCAATAGAGGCAGGCAGAAAAGCATACCTTGCAGGGCTGGGCAGAGTTTTGAGCCGAGGTGCATCGGCATCCGATCCTTTAACAGGCTTCCTGCATGATTGAGGAAAAACATATGGAAAACACTTTCTTCATTGACTCTGAGTTTCTTTCCAAAGAAGCACTTGATAAAAAGCACTTGCTGGAAAATAATCCTGCATCACGCACCGACCACATGGCATATCTTCCCGGCATGGAGAAGATAGATTCCGAAATCTGTTCTCTTGTGACAGAACACCTGAAAAGCTATGACAGTTCGATTTATACCGAGAACGATGTTAAAGCCGCATTGTCGCACAGTGTATGCAGTATTGACGACTTAAAGGCACTTCTCTCCCCTGCCGCAGAGCCTTTTTTGGAAGAACTGGCACAAAAAGCGCATAAGGAAACAAAAAAACATTTCGGCAACACAGTATATATGTTCACGCCGCTCTACATTGCCAATTACTGTGAAAACTACTGCGTTTACTGCGGTTTCAACTGCTATAACCATATAAAGCGAGTGCAGCTCAGCATGGAGCAGATAGAGCAGGAAATGCAGATAATTGCCGCATCGGGCATGGAAGAAATATTGCTCCTTACAGGCGAAAGCAAAAAGAAGAGCAGTATAAACTATATTGGCGAGGCTTGCAAAACGGCAAGAAAGTATTTTCGCATGGTGGGGCTTGAAATATATCCGGTAAATACCGACGAATACCGTTATCTGCACGCATGCGGCGCAGATTATGTCACAGTATTTCAGGAGACCTACGACACCGAAAAATACGAACAGCTTCATCTGCTCGGTCACAAACATGTATGGCCATACAGATTCGACGCGCAGGAACGTGCTTTGATGGGAGGCATGCGCGGCGTTGCATTCTCTGCACTTCTGGGGCTTGCCGATTTTCGTCTTGATGCGCTTGCCACAGCACTTCACGCTCATTTTATACAGCGCAAATATCCCCATGCCGAGATATCCCTCTCCTGCCCGAGACTTCGCCCCATAATCAACAACGACAAAATAAATCCGCTCGATGTTGATGAAAAACGGCTCTGCCAAATACTCTGCGCCTATCGCATATTCCTGCCGTTTGCAGGGATAACGGTTTCATCAAGGGAGAGCGCCTCTTTCAGAGACGGCATAGTAAAAATTGCGGCAAGTAAAGTCTCCGCAGGCGTTTCAACGGGTATAGGCGACCACGCAAGCAAGTATGAGTGCAAGGAAAACTCCGCCGCAGGTGACGAACAGTTTGAGATAAACGATTCAAGAAGTCTGAAAACCATGTATGAAGCCATGAAAGCTAACGGTCTCCAGCCCGTTCTGAACGACTATTTATATGTTTGAGATATATTGTGTAACAAACAGCGAATTATGTGCAGACGACTTTTTAACACGTATTGATGAAATTGCCGCCTGCAAAATAAACGGAATAATACTCCGTGAAAAAACGCTTACAAAGAGCGAGTATACGCTTCTTGCAAAAGAGGTTCTTTCAATATGCAAAAAGCACGATGTAAACTGCATACTTCACACGCATACAGAAATTGCGCTTTCTTTGAACTGCAAGAACATACATATGCCGCTGAACATATTGAAAAGCACACCGAAAAATATTCTTTCGCACTTTAACAATATAGGTGCATCGTGCCACAGTCTTGCAGAAACAAAGGAAGCAAAAAAGCTGGGCTGTACCTACATAAGCGCAGGGCATATATTCCCCACTCAATGCAAAATGGGAGTAAAAGAAAGAGGCACCGCATTTTTGGAAAACATATGCTCAAATATTGATATCCCCGTCCTTGCAATAGGCGGAATAGATTTAAGCAATATCCATCAGGCACAGCAATGCGGCGCCTCAGGCTGTTGTATAATGAGCGGATTTATGACCGTTCCCGACACTGCCGCATATATTTCTTTGCTCAAAAGCTCACTGTACCTATGATCTGCTATAGAATATCTATATACTCTCCCGCCAAGGCTTTGTTCATACTGCGTACGGCACAGAATTTACCGCACATACTGCAAGTGTCGCTGTGGTCATCCTCGGGACGGCGGCTGTCACGAATTTTTCTTGCAGTCTTTTCATCGAGCGCACATTCAAACTGTGCTTCCCAGTCAAGGCGGCGTCTTGCGTCCGCCATTTTGTCGTCTATATCCCTTGCGTGGGGTATTCCTTTTGCTATATCTGCCGCATGCGCCGCTATCTTTGAAGCAATTATGCCCTGTCTGACATCATCAACATTCGGCAGTGCCAAATGCTCAGCGCTTGTTACATAGCACAAAAACGCCGCACCGTTCATTGCCGCAACAGCGCCGCCTATCGCACCCGTTATATGGTCGTAGCCCGGCGCTATATCTGTCACAAGAGGTCCCAAAACATAGAACGGCGCACCCATGCATATGCTTTTTTGAATCTCCATATTTGCCGCCACCTGATTAAGCGGCATATGCCCGGGTCCTTCTACCATGTCCTGGACATTGTGTGCCCATGCACGCTTTGTAAGTTCGCCAAGCCGCACAAGCTCCTCTATCTGGCACACATCGGTCGCATCGGCCAAACACCCCGGACGGCACGCATCGCCAAGCGATATCGTAACATCATATTCCTTGCATATATCGAGTATCTCGTCAAAATATTCATAAAAGGGATTTTCGTTTCCCGTCATGCTCATATAGGCAAACACAAGACTTCCGCCTCGGCTGACGATATTCATTTTGCGCTTGTGCTCTCGTATCTGCTCAATAGTCTTTCTCGTTATTCCGCAATGCAGTGTCACAAAATCAACACCGTCTTGGGCATGAGCCTGACAACATCAATAAAATCCTTGGGCGTAAGCTCGGACAAATCACGCTGATAGTGTATGACGCTGTCATATACAGGCACTGTTCCTATCATTGCGGGGCACTCACGAACGAGCTTTTGACGGAAAGGCTGTGTATCTCCATGACTTGACAGATCCATTATCGCCTCTGCTCCAAGCTCAACAGCACTCATTACTTTCTGCATCTCTATATCATAGTCCTTACAGTCCCTCGATACACCCAGGTTGACATTTATCTTTGTTCGAAGCATACTGCCGACGCCCTCAGGGTCAAGGCTTGTATGCAGTTTATTGGCGCAGATAACGACTTGCCCCTTTGCGAC
>JAFSFN010000070.1 GCA_017435185.1 Clostridia bacterium
AGCAATTTGTTCTTGAAAATATGTGCCGAAATTGTTTGAACCGAGGTTGATGCTGATTATATCGGCATTCTTAACGGCTTCTTCATATTCTTTGCGCATCTTTTCAAGACCGCCTGTAACCTCAAAGCGACCGGTCTCGATAAAATAGCGCTGAGTATATTCATCACTTTCATATTCCGCGTCAAGCAAATACAGCATATCCTCAGCACGTAATCCGCTGTAACCCAGCTGTTCAATATTTGCATTAAGCGCCTGTGGCACTATGTAGTGATATGCACATTTTACAATCTGCTTATAACCTCTCACATTTGTACCGTCCGGGCGCAGATAGCCATCAAGGCCATATCCGTTTGAAACAGAATCGCCAAGACACACATAATTGCACGAATAGTTGTTCAGCAGTGCGCCTGCAGCACTGCAGGACATGGACATTAGCATTATTGCAACAATAAGCACAGAAATTATTCGTTTCATATATTTTGTCTCCATTCAAATTAACTGTTTTGATTATACCACAGCGCTCACAACTTTGAAAACTACTTAAAATATATCATTTCGAGTTTCGTTTCAGACTTTTTTTCAGTCTTTTTAGTGAGCACCGCTAGCAAATTGTTGCATTATTCGACAAAAGAAGTTAGAATGAAAGATATATTAAATCGAGGAGACTCTGTAAATGGAAAAAAATCAAATTTCAAAGCCATCCATAGCTAAACCCTGGCTCAAATATTTTCCAAAAGAATCTATCGGTGCACAGATTCCCAAGTGCTCGGTCTATTCACTGCTTGAGGAAACTTGTCAACCATACATAAACAAAAAGGCTCTTCATTATTACGGAACAAACATCACTTTCCGTACACTTCTTGATAAAATCGAGGAAACAGCAAAGGCCTTTGCCGCTTTAGGCGTAAAAAAAGGCGACATAGTAACACTTTGCACCGTTTCATTCCCCGAAACCGTATTTGCATTTTACGCACTCAACAAAATCGGAGCTATATCCGACTTTATAGACCCGCGCACAAGCCCTGACGGTATCCAGCAGATGATTCAAGAATCAGAATCCGATATTCTTATCGTAGTAAATCTTGCTTGGCCTAAAATCGAAATGATAAAGGGCAACCTTAAACTCAGAAAGATAATCATTCAGTCGGCCACATCTTCCCTGCCCCTGATTCCCAAGGCAGTTAAAACATTGCAGGGCGGCACTCCGAAAATCCCGTACAGCGACACGGTAGTAAGCTGGGCCGACTTTATCCGCAGCGGCAAAAACGGCGTTGCAGTCAAAGCTCCCTATGAAGAAGATTCCGTAGCTACCATTACACATACGGGCGGCACAACAGGCTTCCCCAAGGGCGTATTGCTCACAAACAAAGGATTGAATGCTGTTTCAATAAACTTCGGTCTTTCGGGCGTTAATATAACTCTCGACCAGAAGTTCCTCAACATAATGCCCCCATTCTCTTCATACGGCATTTCATGCGGCATACACACACCGCTCACACGCGGTCTTGAAGTTACGCTCATACCAAAATTTGAGCCCGACAAAATAGGCTACCTCATCAAGAAGTACAAGCCTGCTCACATGATGGGTGTTCCCGCATTTTATGAAAAGCTCATAAACAGCAAAGAAATGAAAGGCTTCGATTTGTCGTTTTTCGAGTCGTCGGGCTCGGGCGGCGACACTATGAATTATGCCCTTGAAACAAAGCTCAACAACTTTCTTAAAGAACATGGCGGCAAGTATCCCCTCTCCCAGGGCTACGGCATGTCCGAAGTAAGCGCCGCGGCTTCATGTTGTTTCAATTCCATCTCCAAGAGCATGAGCGTCGGCATCCCCATGCTGACACTTACTATATCAATATTTAAGCCCGGCACGACAGAAGAGCTCGGCTTCAACGAAGAAGGCGAGATCTGCATTACGGGCCCGACAATGATGAAAGGCTACTTCAAAAAGCCTGAAGAGACCGAAAAGGTCATGATAAAGCATCCCGACGGTCAGTTGTGGATACACAGCGGAGATATGGGTTACATGGACGAAGACGGCTTTATATATGTAAAAGGACGCATCAAGCGCATGATAGTTCGTTTTGACGGTCACAAAGTCTTCCCATCCCACATTGAAAGTGTTATCGGCAAGCATAACAGCGTTTACAGTTGTGCAGTCGTTGACATAGAAGACACTGCACACGGTCAGGGCATGCTTCCCATTGCAATTATTGAACTTAAAGAAAGCCATCGCGGAAATGAAGCACAACTGAAAAAAGAAATAACAGCTATGTGCAACGAGCTTCTTGAAGAAAGAGGCCGCCCCTCCGATATCGTATTCATCGATCGGATGCCGCGCACATCAATGGGCAAGATAGACTACAAAACTTTGCCCGAAT
>JAFSFN010000071.1 GCA_017435185.1 Clostridia bacterium
AGTGGGCATGAGCGGCAGTGTTGTGCAGGACATTTCAGGCATGCTCAGCAGCAAAAAAGGCCTCACAAAAGGCGTAAAGGTGGAAGTTAACGAAGATACGGCGGCTGTAGACCTCAATATCGTCGTGAAATATGGCTATAAAATACACGAACTGTGCAGAAAAGCACAGGAAAATGTCAAGAGTGCAATAGAGATGATGACGGGCCTTAAAGTTACCGTTGTCAATATCGCTGTTCAGTCCATCGTTTTTGAAAAAGAAGAACCTAATAAGGCAGAACAGTAATAATATCCAACACAAAAGACGAAAGCGGGAATTTTTATGAAGGTTAAAGTAGCAGACAGGATTTTGGCCGTTGTTCTTGCACTGTTTGTCATAGCTTTATTGGCTGTGTTTGCTGCTGTAATGCTTGACATAGTGTCGTTCAATGAACTTGCGGATTCCCTTTTGCGCCCCATGCCAAACATGGCGGTCGCAAAAATAGTTTACGGTGCTGTCGGCATTATAGTGCTTCTCCTTGCAATACGAGTTATAATCGGTATGGCAGGCACAAAGGTGTATGAAAGTGCGCCTGCATCCATACATCTTCAAACTTGTGAACTGGGCTCGACATATGTTTCACTTTCTGCCATTGATGCAATGGCACAGAGGCATTGCCGCTCTGTCTCACGTGTTCGTGAGTGCATCACAAACGTGGTACCCATAAACGGCGGCGTGAGAATTGCGGCAAAGCTCGTGCTTGCTAATGATGCAAACATACCTGAGCTTACGGCTTCGCTCCAGAAGTCGCTCAAGGAATATATCGAAAGCCTGGCGGGAGTAAAGGTGCTTGATGTGAGTATTCTCATAATCAGCACCCCGTCGTCACAGAAAACACAGGCTTAAAAGGAGGCGCACTATGGAAGAACTTAAAATGTTGTTTGAAAAATATAAGTGGCGTATAATAGGCATTGCCTTTGGCGTTTTGATTGCGATACTTATATTCACCATAGGCTTTTGGAGAACATTGCTCCTTGGCGTGATAGTCGGAGTATGTTTCTTCATAGGCAGAATGCTTGATAACGGTTCGGCTGAAGAATTAAAGGCGTTCTTCACCAAAAAAAATAAGGATTAATTCATAACACATGAGCAGAAAAACAGCAAGAGAAGTTGCCATGAAGCTTGCTTTTGCAAGACTTCTCGGCGGTGACGATACATACGAAAGCGTACTTGAAGAATCGGGCATAAAAGAAGTGCCCACAGATGACGATGTTGCCTATTCAAACATGGTGCTTGAGGGCATAGCGCAGCACAGCGATGAGATAGATGCAAAAATAGACGAGTTTTCTATAGACTGGCGAAAAGAACGTATGCCGAAAGTCGATTTTTGCATATTGCGAATTGCGATGTGGGAAATGCTTTATTGCGAAGAAATACCCGAGCGCGTCTCCATAAACGAAGCGGTAGAGCTTGCAAAACAGTTTGGAGGCGACCATTCTCCCTCTTTCATAAACGGAGTTCTGGGTGCTCTGTCAAAGGCTGAAAAGGCCGCAGAGTGAGCTTAAATGTTCAACAACGATTATATCCTTTCGGTCACTCAATTAAATGAATATGTTGCGTCACAGCTCAAGCAGGATATACTGCTTGGGAACATTGGTGTTCGCGGTGAAATAAGCGGCCTGGTAAAACATTCATCAGGCCATATGTTTTTTTCGCTGAAGGATGAGAATGCACTCGTGCGCTGTACCATGTTCAGACAGTATGCCGATGCTGTCCGCTATAAATTGGACTTAAAAGACGGTATGCAGGTGCTTGTGCGAGGAAGTGCGATGCTCTATGTCAAAGACGGTCAGTTCAGGATAAATGTCCGAAGCATAGAAAAAAAAGGCAGCGGTGTTATATTTGAAAAATTCAACAGACTGAAAGAAAAGCTGGCGGCCGAAGGCCTTTTTGACGATGCGCACAAAAAGACCATACCGTATCTTCCAAAGTGTGTGGGCGTTGTTACATCGCCTACGGGTGCCGCTTTACAGGATATAATCAACATAACAAGGCGCAGATTTGAAAACATGAATATTTGCGTTTGTCCCGTCATGGTCCAGGGCGTGACAGCCGCACAGGATATCGCAAGGGGCATAAGATA
>JAFSFN010000009.1 GCA_017435185.1 Clostridia bacterium
AGAGTTTTCTACAAGCTCTTTTATTACAGATGCAGGTCTTTCTATAACCTCACCTGCAGCTATCTGATTGGCTATATCACTGCTTAGAACTTTTATGTGTCTCATCTTTGCCTCAATTTTGCACGCATATGCAAATCGTAGAGTTTATTTAGCGCCTCAACAGGAGTCAGTGTATCAAATTCAATTGACTGAAGATCTGTGAGTATATCATCGGGAGTAACCGAGCCGAACAATGTCATTTGCTGCGGACCGTCAGTATGTATTGAACTTATATCATGGTTGATATCTGCGTTTTCAAGCTCTTTCAGTATTTCTCCCGCACGCTTTATAACTTCATCCGGAAGTCCTGCAAGGCTTGCTACCTGTATACCAAAACTTTTATCAGCTCCGCCGCGCACTATTTTGCGCAGAAAAACAATGCTTTCTCCGATTTCTTTTACGCTTATACGATAATTCTTTATACCGGCGATTTTTCCTTCAAGTTCAGTAAGTTCATGATAGTGTGTGGCGAAAAGCGTTTTTGCGCCGCATTTATCTTCCCTGGCTATGTGTTCCAAGACTGCCCAGGCAATGCTCAGCCCATCAAAAGTGCTCGTTCCTCTGCCTACTTCATCCAATATGAGCAGGCTGTTTTTGGTAGCATTATTTAAGATGTTTGAGACTTCATTCATCTCCACCATGAATGTACTCTGTCCCGTAGACAAACTGTCGCTTGCACCTATTCTTGTAAATATTCTGTCGCAAGAAGCTATTGTAGCACAAGAAGCAGGTACAAATGAACCTGTATGCGCCATAAGCACAATGAGTGCAACTTGTCTCATGTATGTGCTTTTTCCTGCCATGTTAGGTCCTGTGAGAATTATTACACGATTTTCCTTCATGTCAAGCAGCGTGTTGTTGGGAATAAAAGTATCTTTCTGAACAGCTTCCACAACAGGATGACGGCCTTCTGTTATCTCGATTGCACCGCTTTTTTTCATACGCGGACGACAATAGTTGTTTTCAAATGCCACGATTGCGAAAGAAAGCAATACATCAGTGCGGGAAAGCAGTTTTGCGTTGTTTTGAAGTCGTGTAATGCATGATTTGAGCATATCTCTGATTTCACAGAAAAGTTTGTATTCAAGTGAAAGACACTTTTCATCAGCGCCCAAAATCTGCTCCTCAAGCTCTTTAAGTTCAGGAGTTGTGTATCGCTCGCAGTTTGCCAACGTCTGCCTTCGCTGATAACGATAAGGCACCTGTGCAATATTTGATTTTGTTACTTCGATATAGTAACCAAAAATACGATTGTAACTGATTTTGAGATTTTTAATGCCCGTTTCAGCCTTTTCATTGGCTTCCATTTGATGTATCCATTCCCTGCCGTTTTCGGATACATAACGATATTTATCAACTTCGCTGTTGTAGCCCGCCTTGATGACCTCACCGTCTTTTGCAGACATAGGTGCTTTATCGTCAATTGCCGATTCGAGCAAAGTATAAATATCTTCCATTGGATCAATATTTAGGTATGCTTCTTTAAGGGCAGGACTTTGTACAGAAGACAGTGCCTGTATTACACTCGGAAGTGATGCAAGTGTTTTTTTGAGCGAAAGACAGTCTTTTGGATTTATTGAACCATACGCTATCTTACTGCACAATCTTTCCACATCATAGATGTCTTTAAGAGCAATAGCCAGCATTTCTCGGACCGTATGCTTTGAAACAAGTTCTTCAACTGCATCAAGTCTGAAATTTATTGATTCTACATTGCGCAAAGGATGTCCGATCCATTCTCTTAAAAGACGAGTGCCCATTGCAGTCTGCGTTTTGTTCATGAGGTAAAGCAAAGTGGATTTCTTGCTTGAATCAAAACGAATAGGTTCGGTAAGTTCCAAATTTCGGCGTGTAGCTTCGTCAAGGTGCATATAGACAGAAGAATTTATTACTGTGATATCTTTTATATGCATCAAAGAGTTCTTCTGCGTTTCATACAGATAGTTGAGCAATGCACCTGCTGCCGTTGCCGCAAGCGGCTTGGCAGACATACCCAGTTCATCGGAAGAATTTACATTGAAATGCTCTCTGAGCTTTTTCTGAGCGTTTTTATCCGAAAATACAGCATCATAGCACTGCATATAGTAAGCAGTGCTTATGCGTTTCGCCAAGAGCTCATTTAAGTATACAGCGTCATTGACTATTATTTCCGAAGGCTGTATGCGACTAAGCTCATCCATGAGCTCGGTCTGTGCATTTTCCGAATCAAATTCATTAACGGTGAACGCTCCCGTGGAAACATCACAATATGCGATGCCTATCTTTTTTTCATATAGAAAGACTGTGCCTATATAGTTATTCTTGTTTTCGTTAAGTATTGCTTCTTCAATGACTGTTCCGGGGGTTATTATTCGTATAACATCTCGTTCCACAAGACCCTTGCTTTCGCTCGGGTCCGTAAGCTGTTCGCAAATGGCGACTTTATAGCCCCTTTCTATCAATCTGTTTAGGTATGTATCCACGGAATGATGCGGAACGCCGCACATCGGCGCTTTTTTTTCAAGTCCGCAGTCTCGCCCTGTAAGCGTAATTTCAAGTTCTCTTGAAGCAGTCTCCGCATCTTCGAAGAACATTTCATAAAAGTCTCCGAGTCTGAAAAACAGCAAGCAATCACTGTATTTTTCTTTCAAGTCAAGATACTGACGCATCATCGGCGTCAAGGAGCCTTTCATGCTTTAACCTCCGTTCCGATGAGCGAATTGTTTTTTGCACTTATGATTTCGACATTGACGGTTTTACCGATGAGCGACTCGTCGCCGGGGAAATATACCATTTTGAAGTTTGAAAGTTTGCCGAATGCCTGCTTACATTCACTGCGTGTATCACAACCCTCAACAAGCACATTGCCTGTTGTGCCTATGTATTTAAGATTGCCGTTTTGAAGCGTTGAGGCTTGATATTCATTCAATATCTTCAGTCTTTCTGATTTTATATTCTGAGGTATTTGCCCTGCCATTTTTGCCGCAGGTGTGCCTGCTCTGGGAGAATACATGAATGTATAAGCCGCTGCAAAATAAGCTGCCTTTACGATATTTAGCGTGTCGTTGAAATCTTCATCGGTCTCAGTGGGAAATCCAACTATAATATCAGTTGTGATTTCTATGCCTTTTACGGCATTTCTGAGCTCGCTGACTAATTTTAAGTAGTCGGAAGAAGAATACTTTCTGTTCATGCGCGAAAGTATTCTGTCACTGCCCGATTGAACAGGCAGATGAATATGATTGCATACAGCATCTATTGAGGCCATCGCTTCAATAAGTTTGGGTGACAAGTCTTTTGGATGACTGGTCATAAAACGGATACGCTCAATTCCAGTGTCAGCTACCATATGAAGCAGTTTTGGAAAATCGACTTCTCCGTTTCTGCCGTTATACGAGTTAACATTCTGACCGAGCAAAGTGATTTCTTTATATCCGTCTTTAACAAGTCCTTCAACTTCTGCGATTATATTTTCGGGATCTCGTGAACGCTCATGTCCTCTTACATAAGGAACTATGCAATATGTACAATAATTGTCACAGCCGTACATTATTGTAACGCTTGTCTGATATTTGTTTTGTCTTATTATCGGAAGACCTTCGATTATCTCGTTTCCGTCTTCGGTGCTTATAACACGATTACCCAAACGAGCCTGTGTTATCATATCAGGCAATTTATCAAGACAATGCGTACCAAAAACAATATTTACATAAGGAAATCTCTTGAACAGTTTTTTTGCGACTTCCTGCTGCTGCATCATACAGCCGCATACTGCATTAATCAGCTCGGGATTCTCATCTTTGAGCTTCTTTAATGCACCTACATTTCCGAAGACTCTAAGCTCAGCATGTTCTCTGACGCAACAGGTATTAAAAATAATTATATCAGCATCAAATTTGTTTTTTGCCCTATCATACCCCATTTTTTGGAGCATTCCTGCAATTTTTTCGGAGTCATGATCATTCATCTGACAGCCGTAAGATTCAATAAAATACTGGATTTTTGACACTCCTCTCCACCGGAATCTCTTGTCGAAAATATTATATATGCAAATTAATTATCATGCAAGCAAATTAAGTGTTGACAAGTCAGAAAAAATGGTTTATATTAATATGCGTCGCTTGAAAACAAGCGAATGCTAACGGGGTGTAGCGCAGTCTGGTAGCGCACGTGCTTTGGGAGCATGGGGCCGGGGGTTCGAATCCCTTCACCCCGACCAAATAGATTGTAGTTATGGCCCCTTGGTCAAGCGGTTAAGACACCGCCCTTTCACGGCGGTAACAGGAGTTCGAGTCTCCTAGGGGTCACCATTTTTAAGGGCCTTTAGCTCAGTTGGTCAGAGCGGTCGGCTCATAACCGATTGGTCCGGGGTTCGAGTCCCTGAAGGCCCACCACTTTTTTATACGGTCCGGTAGTTCAGTTGGTTAGAATGCCAGCCTGTCACGCTGGAGGTCAGGGGTTCGAGCCCCCTTCGGATCGCCATTTTTTCGGCTGGTGTAGCTCAATGGCAGAGCAACTGATTTGTAATCAGTAGGTTGTAGGTTCGACTCCTATCACCAGCTCCACCTTGACACCAC
>JAFSFN010000072.1 GCA_017435185.1 Clostridia bacterium
AGTTTCTGTGATAGTCGGCGTGGTGCTCACACTTCCCATAAGCAGTGCCGCCTTATGCGTCATGCTGGGATTGAGTGGTCTTGCAGCAGGTGCGGCGACGGCGGGTTGCTGTGCGCAGATGGTTGGATTTGCCGTTATGAGCTTCAAAGAAAACAGATGGGGAGGCTTGCTTGCTCAGGGGTTGGGTACTTCAATGCTTCAGATGGGTAATATAGTTAAAAATCCGAGGATATGGATACCGCCTACACTGGCTGCAACTGTAACGGGCCCGATATCTACAATGGTTTTCGGCCTTGAATCGAATGCTGTCGGTGCAGGCATGGGCACTTGTGGTCTTGTTGGACCGATAGGCATAATATCCACAATGGAGCCCAATCTTAATATGTGGCTCGGTGTGATTTTAGTTTGTTTCGTTCTTCCGGCCATACTTACATGCTTATTTGCATGGCCTTTGCGCAGATGGGGCTGGATAAAGGAGAATGACCTCAAGCTCTCACTGTAATTGTAATATTAAAAGTGTAGTTAAAAGGTGCTGTCGCAGATGTGACAGCACCTTTTTGTTCCAAACAAAAATTAAAATTTTTCAGCAAAAGATACAAAAAAACAAGGCGTTTAGGCGTTCAAAAACTTTACAAAAAATTCTTATATGACAATATTTGCATAACAAACTGTAAAAAACGACAAAAGACTATGTTTTACCGCTCTACCGATGCGAAAAATGCAGTGATACAATCAAGGCATACAATGTGTTGGCAAATTATCCCATTTTAATTTACCAAGCTACAAATGAGGAGGAAAAGAAATGGCAAAGTATCGTATTCTTTTGGCAGATGGCAATCAGGGCTTCCAGTCTGCCGTGAGGGACTATTTGATGATGCAACAGCAAATAGTGCAGGTGGACACGGTAAGTGACGGACAGGCGGCACTCGATGCAATGAAAGCATCACATTATGATGTGTTGATAACGGAACTCATAATGCCGGTGCTTGACGGATTTGAGCTTTTGGAGCAGATAAACGGCGGAATAATCGAAAATCCGCCCTCGGTCATGGTTGCAAGCGCACTGAGACATGAGGATATGGTGCGTCAGGCGTGCGCTTTGGGCGCAAAATATTTTATGATGAAGCCTGTTGAACCTGAGACCATATATAAAAGAATGCTCGACACTCTTGAAAATACATATGCAAATCGTCCGCAGGTGTGTACAATGAGTGCTCCGCCCAAAACTCTTGATGAAAAGATAACTGCCGTGTTCTTGGTTATCGGAATACCTGCCCACATAAAAGGGTATCATTATTTGCGAGAGGCAATAAGAATGGTCTACTTTGAGCCCGAACTTATAAATAAGATAACAAAGGAATTATACCCCGGCATAGCAAAGCGCTTCCAGACATCGGCTTCAAAGGTCGAAAGAGCTATAAGACATTCTATCGAGGTAGCGTGGACCCGCGGAAAGATAGAGAACATAAATCAGCTTTTCGGCTACAATATATACGGTAAAAATGATAAACCGACAAACGGTGAATTCATAGCGCTTGTTGCCGATAAACTCATAATCGATGACGGCAGGGATAAGGAATCAAAGAGCGAAATCAAAAATGTAATTTGATAAAACAAATCCTGCAAATGCGAAAAAACACTTGCAAAATAAACAGGGAGATAAAATTACAAGCCGCACATGCTGATGTGCGGTTTTTATTATTTAGCTGTGAATAAACTTTTAACAATGGCGGATTATCAACACCGGAAATCCCGATAAACACTAATTTTGGTGGATAACCATGTGGATAATGTGGATAACTTTTGGGTGAATAAGCTAATAATTTATAAGTTTGACACTAAAATAACAAATCGAGCTTCCGTAAAAAATGGATTTTTGCTCTGATATTTTCTTATAACACAGAATTAGCGTTGCAGGAACAATGCTCAAAACTTGCAAAATCATATTTTTGAAAACCGCATAATAAGTATATACATATCCCGAATCAGGAGGCTGTGAAATATGGAATTATTTTTTAATGAGCAAAAAGTGAAGAAGGTTCAGGGGCATACGGTGACACAAGCCCTTGTAGAGGGAGAGATCCCGTTCCCGGAGGGTACAGAGATACGAAAACTGCTTGACTGCATGGGTGAAGTGGAGACTGAAAGCGTTAATGTAAGTGAAGGTACCGTCAGTATCAGCGGCAGGATAAAGTTGGATTTTATATGCGAGGATACAGAGGGAGAGATGCTGTCGTTCACGTCATGGGCAGGGCTTGAGCATGAGATAAGTATCGATGGTGCGGAAAAAGGCATGGAAGCAGAAATAAGTATAAGCCTGCAGAGCCTTGATACACGCCTGAAAGAAGGCGTTATAGTACTGACAGCTGTTGTGGATATAGACTGCAAGGTGGTTGCCGGTGAAGCACTCAAAACGATGTACAAAATAGATGCGGTCGAAGATACCCAGTTTAAGACCGAGGTTTTTACTTGCTTCGATACTTTTAAGATTGGAGGTGGGCTTTTCAGAATACGAGATGAAATAAATGCATTGAATATTTCAAGTGTTATATACGCTTCAGGAAATGTTGTTTTCAATGATATAAAAACTGAAGGTATAGAGGCTTTAATTACAGGCAATCTGCTTGTAGACCTCTTATATCTTGATAAGAACGGAGAATACAGATCGGACTTGTATACACTTCCATTCAATGAAACACTTGAAACTGAGGGAAATTACAGCAATATATCATGTAACGGTAAAGTCGAAAAAATAAATGTACGAGTGATAGGCGAAGAATTTGATCTGGCAGCGGTGGAAACGCAGGTGAGGATAGAGGCGTTTGCCTGCCAGGAAAACAGGGTATCGTTGCCTGTTGACGCATATTCGCCGTCGTGTGCATTTGAATGTGAAAAGGAAAATGTAAGGCTTCTCTTAAATTATCCCAACAGCGTGTTTAACGATACCTTTACAGAAATCGTGAACATTCCCGAGGGAATGGCTGAAGCGGCAAGAGTGCTTTGGTGCAGTGCATCCGCAAGTGTTACAAGTACAAACACTGAAAACGGAATACTCACGGTGGACGGCGTATTATTCCTCCGCAGTGTATATCAATGCGAGAAAGGAATACTTCATTCTTTCAGTGAAGATATTCCGTTCAGAAGTGAAAACAAAGTATCGGTACCGGACGGTACCGAGGCTGAGGTGAAAGTGCTGAATGTATGCACTTCATGCAGCGGAAACGGCAAGAGTATTGAGGTAACATTTGATTTGACCTTTTGCGCAAAAATGTACTCAATGACGAAAGCGTCCATTGTGTCGGGAATAAGAGAATGTGAAGCGCGTGAAGTGCCCCACGGCATAATTGTCTATGCGGCAGGAGAGCACGAAAGTTTGTTTGATATCGGCAAACGCTTTAATGTGAGCTGTAACAGACTGCTCGAAACAGACCCTGACATATGCGAGAAGCTCAGAGACGGAAAGAAGATAATATTGTTTGTATAAAATAAAAAAGCGGCATCGCCGCTTTTTTGTTTGGTTTATTTAAGTCTTGCGAGTATTTCGTCGCACATCTGAGCAGTGGAGAGAACTGCTTCGCCTTCGGTGGCGATATCGGCTGTGCGGCAGCCTTCGTCGAGAGCAAGTTCGACAGCTGTTTCTATTGCTTCCGCTTCAGTGCTGAGATTGAAAGAATATCTGAGCATCATTGCCGCTGTGAGTATTGCCGCAATGGGATTTGCTTTGCCCTGATTTGCAATGTCGGGAGCAGAACCGTGAACGGGTTCATACATGCCCAAGGTTGATGAGCCGAGACTTGCGGACGGCAAAAGACCTATCGAGCCTGTTATCATGCCGGCTTCGTCCGAAAGAATATCGCCGAACATATTTGTGGTAAGGATAACATCGAACTGATGAGGGTCTTTTATAAGCTGCATTGAGGCATTATCTACGAACATATAGTCGAGCTTGACTTCAGGATAATCCTTGGCCACTTCGTTGACTATGCTTCTCCAGAAGCGTGAACTTTCCATTACATTGGCTTTATCAATGCTTGTGACATGCTTGCTGCGCTTCATGGCGGCATCAAATGCCGTGACGGCTATTCTGCGTATTTCTGTTTCGCTGTAGCACTCAACATCGTAGGCTTCTTCGCCAAGTTCACCCATGCGTCTGCCTCTTTCGCCGAAGTAAATGCCGCCTGTAAGCTCACGCACGATAAGAATATCAAGACCGTCTCCGATTATGTGGGGCTTAAGGGGACAGGCGTCTTTGAGTGAAGGGTGTATTATTGCAGGACGCAGATTTGCAAAAAGTCCCATTGCCTTGCGAAGTCCCAAAAGTGCTCTTTCGGGACGCTGGTCACCGGGTACATTGTCCCACTTAGGACCGCCGACGGCGCCGAGAAGAACAGAGTCTGAAGAGAGGCACTTATCAAGCGTTTCTTGCGGCAGACATTCGCCGACCGCATCTATTGCGGCACCGCCTGCAATCACTTCGCAAAATTCAAATGTATGGTCGTATATGCTTCCGATTTTCTCTAAAACACGCTCTGCCTGAGCAGTGACTTCGGGGCCTATTCCGTCACCTGAGACTACAGCGATATTAAATTTTCCCATTGTTATCCATCTCCTTTTTTGTCTGTGAAATAAGTCCGCCATTGGCGATTATATCCTGAATGAATGGAGGAAAAGGCTGAGAAAAGTATTCTTTGCCGGTTGAAAGATTGGTTATCTTACCGCTGTCAAAGTCGATGCTGACTTCATCGCCTTTGTTTATTGCATCTGCCGCTTCTTCACATTCCATTATCGGTAAACCAATATTTATAGCGTTACGATAAAATATACGAGCGAATGATTTTGCTATAACGCATGATATGCCCGAACATTTAATGGCAAGAGGTGCGTGCTCGCGAGAAGAACCGCAGCCGAAATTATCGCCTGCCACTATCATGTCGCCTTGTTTTACATTTGACGCAAACTGAGGATCTATGTCTTCCATGCAATGCACTTTAAGCTCATCGCCTCCGGATACATTCAAGTATCTTGCAGGTATTATAACATCTGTATCGACATTGTTTCCGTATTTATGAACAAATCCCTGAACTTTCATTATATTACATCCTCCTTACAACTTGCTGGGGTCGTACAGTGTACCCATTACGGCCGATGCGGCGGCAACGGCAGGGCTTGCAAGATATACTTCGCTCTTTACATGACCCATGCGGCCCACGAAATTGCGGTTGGTTGTTGAAACACAGCGTTCACCCTCGGCCAAGATGCCCATATGACCGCCCAGACATGGACCGCAGGTCGGCGTCGAAAAAGCCGCACCTGCTTCTATGAATATCTTCGTGTAGCCTTTTTCCATGCATTCAAGGAATATTTCCTGTGTTGCCGGGATGATTATCGTGCGTACTCCCTTTTTAACTTTTCTGCCTTTGAGTATTTCAGCAGCTATGCGCATATCGCTTATTCTGCCGTTTGTGCATGAGCCTATTACCACTTGGTCTATGGCAATATTCAGGTCCATTGCCTCGTCTATGGTCTTGGCGTTTTCGGGAAGATGAGGAAAGGCTACCGTGGGCTTTACGGATGAAAGGTCGATGTTGTATTCTTCGTCATACTCTGCATCTTCATCGGCTTCGTATACCTTAAACGGTTTGTCAGTGCGGGAACGCACATATTCGACTGTCTTTTCGTCAACAGGGAATATGCCGTTCTTTGCGCCTGCTTCTATCGCCATGTTCGCTATTGTGAAACGGTCGTCCATAGAAAGAGAAGCAACACCATCTCCACAGAATTCCATGGATTTATAAAGCGCACCGCTAACGCCTATCATTCCGATTATATGCAATATAACATCTTTGCCTGAAACAAATGGAGGAAGTGTGCCCGTGAGTGTGAATTTAATTGCGGAAGGAACTTTGAACCAGGCTTCGCCTGTTACCATGCCGACAGCCATATCGGTACTGCCTATACCTGTTGAGAAAGCACCGAGTGCGCCGTATGTGCAGGTGTGTGAGTCGGCGCCTATCATTGCATCGCCGGGCACCACAAGCCCTTTTTCGGGTATGAGTGCGTGCTCTATTCCGACTTCACCAACATCAAAGAAGTTTTTTATGTTGTAATCCGAAGCGAAATTACGGCATTTTTTGCACTGCTCTGCTGCCTTTACATCTTTGTTGGGGGTAAAGTGGTCTAAAACGACATAGACCTTATCTGTGTCAAAAACTTTGTCGGCGCCTGTCTTTTTCAATTCATCAATTGCAACGGCGGTGGTTATGTCATTGCCCATTACCGCATCAAGGCGGCACTTAATGAGCTGTCCTGCCTTAACTGATTCGAGTGAAGCGTGTGCGGCAAGTATTTTCTGTGTCATTGTCATGCTCATTGTTCTGCGCTCCTCCTTTTTTCAATCAACATTTTATTTACTACACTTATTACTGCTCTGAGTGATGACTTGGTAACGCTTTCGGATGTGCCTGCACCGAAGAAGTATTCACCGTTTTCATCTCTTACCTGTATGTATGAAATAGCCTTTGCGCCGGTACCGCCCTCAAGCGAGTGACCACGATAGTCCACGATATCAACATGGAAACCGATGAGCGGCTCGATAGCTTTGCAGAAAGAAGCGATTACGCCGTTGCTTTCTGCGCTGACGAGATGCTTTTCGCCGTCAAGTGTAACTTCGGCTTCAAGTAGCATAAGATCCCAATCCTTGTTGACGGTGCTTGCATTGTGGTAGTTTAAGCTCAGCGGCTGTTGTATATCAACAAATTCACGCATGAACACATCGTATATCTGTTCGGGGGTTATTTCTGACTGCATGGCATCAGAAACCGCCGTGATAACATCTCCTGCTGCTCTCTGAAACGCTTTGGGCAGATAAAGGGAGAAATTGCGTTCGAGTATAAATGCGACACCGCCTTTGCCCGATTGACTGTTTATGCGGATAATGGGGTCATATGAGCGGCCGACATCTTTGGGGTCGATGGGAAGATAGGGAACAGCCCATGATTCGGGGTGCTGCTTCATCTTGTCCATGCCCTTACGGATTGCATCCTGATGTGAGCCGGAGAACGCGGTATATACGAGTGAGCCTGCATACGGATGACGAGGTGGAACTGTCATGTGAGTGGAGGATTCATACATTTCTATGACATCGTTTATGCACGAAAAGTCAAGCTGTGGGTCTATGCCGTGAGAGAAAAGGTTCATTGCAAGCGTCAATATATCTGCGTTTCCTGTTCTTTCACCGTTACCGAAAAGAGTGCCCTCAACTCTGTCGCCTCCTGCCAAAAGTCCGAGCTCTGTTGCGGCAACGGCAGTACCTCTGTCGTTGTGTGCATGCAGACTGATGAGCACATTGTCGCGGTTTTTAAGGTGCGTATGCATATATTCAACTCTATCTGCGAATACATTGGGAGTATCCATTTCCACTGTTGCAGGGAGGTTAATTATTACCTTTCGCTCTTTCGTAGGCTGCCATATGTCGATTACGGCATTGCATATCTCCTGTGCAAATTCAAGTTCAGTGCCCGTGAAGCTCTCGGGAGAATATTCGAACGTGAAGTTGGTTTCGGGATATTTTTCGGCATAGCTTTTTACGAGTTTTGCACCGAAAACGGCAAGGTCTATCGTTTCTTGCTTGTTATTGCCGAAAACTACATCTCTTTGCAGTACCGAGGTTGAATTGTAAAGATGCACTACTGCGTTTTTGACGCCGCAGAGTGCCTCAAATGTTTTTTCTATTATATGTGTCCTTGACTGTGTCAACACTTGTACGGTGACATCATCGGGAATAAGACCGCGTTCTATAAGAGCGCGAGTGAATTCGTATTCTGTGTCGGAAGCGGCAGGAAAACCTATTTCGATTTCCTTAAAGCCCATTTTTACAAGATAATTGAACATGGATAGCTTTTGTTCAAGCCCCAACGGAGTTTCGAGGGACTGATTTCCGTCACGCAAGTCAACACTGCACCATATCGGAGCTTTTTCAAGTCTTCTATTCGGCCATGCCCTGTTTGACGGTGCTTCGTCTATGAACGGAGCATATCTTTGATAATTCTTCATATAACAACCTCCTGTAAGTTTTGAGAAAAAAAAGCCTCTCACCTCATTAATAAGAGGTGAAAGGCTGTACTTCCACGGTACCACTCTTTTTGCATTGCCACATAAAGGCAAATGCCGCTTGTTGAAGGTACTTGGCAATGTTGAAATGCCGTATACCCTGTTTCTGTAATGGGAAACGCCCAATACCGCCTAAAGTAAAACTATTCAGCGGATAGCTCCGGGGCGAGTTCACCGAATTTTGAATGACCGCTTCACACCAAACTGCGGCTCTCTGACATTCTGCGAAACGGATACTATTCCCCTTCAACGCTTATTACAATATCAAATTCAAAATTATTATATGCAACGGAAGTGTCTTTGTCAATACAAAAAAAGCCTTATGTAAGCTGTACAAAAAAATATTATAGTTGACAAGCAACTGTTAGCTTGATAGACTTTTGAATAGAAATGTTAACAATTTATTAATAAATTCGGAGGCGTATTTTTATGAGCATATTGTCGAAGCGTGTAATCAGTGCCGCATTGACAGTTATAATGGTATTTTCAATCTGTGCAACATGGTGCTTTGCCGCTCAAACACAGGAAGAAAAAACTGCCATATACTTTTTGCCCAGTTATTCGGCTACCAAACTTTATGACAAAGAAACAGGCGAGCTGGCTTGGGGCGATCCCGAGTATATGGGAAACAGCATATTTCAATATGCCCAAACAGGCGATGCCGCTGCGCTGACGATAGGCCTTGACGAAAACGGCAACTCATGCCTTGAGATAGACCCCGAAAAAGATATAGAGAGCGGCGCATATAGCATTGAAATAATAAAAGGTACGGGCGGTATGTCGGATTATATAATCGAGCGCCTTGCTGCTTATGCGGACAGCATTTCCACAGAAACAAATAAAGTTGATGTAAAGTTTTTCGCTTATGACTGGCGCAGGTCTGTTACTGATGCGGCAGAATGTTTGCGTGAAGATATAAAGAAAAATGGATACACCAATGTTTCATTCGTGTGCCACAGTGCAGGCGGTCTTCTCGGTGCAAAGTTCATACAGGAAAACAACAAGAATCCCATGGTTAAAGTTGATAAAGCCGTAACTCTCGGCACTCCCATGCAGGGCACATATGCTGCGCTTGTTGCTTTGGAAAGCGGCGAGGTAGATATGTTCCTTAACGGCATAAACTCTCTCTTGGAATATGGTTGGCTTGGTACTGTCGGCGGCGTTTCGCTCAATCTGCTTGCACACAACTTCTTTTATCCGTGGATAACAGGCAATCTCAGAAACACAGTTCTCACATATGAGATGATACCGTCCCAGTCATACATGGATCAGTATCCTGCATATATCGTTGATGATGCAAAGGGCTTGCCCGTAAATTCAGAAGTTATAAGTGATACTGCTCGTTTTGCTCAAGTGCTTGAGGGCAGTGCGGGCGACCTCAATGCAAGACTTGTTGACGGCAATGAAGGTTATCTTGATTTCTGGAATGATGAGATAGACGGCACAATAATGGATGTATATGCAACCATTGATTCATATCATATTGCAGGTACGGGAAGTTCAACGAGCGTATCGGCAATATATGCAAAGAATGAAGACGATACATATTCTTTCTACGGCACACGAAAATCAAAGGATGGCGACGGCCTTGTTTCCCTTATAAGTGCACTCGGTATTTATTTTGATGAAAGCGGTCGTGAGATAACTCCCGAAAACTACAACACATTTGAAGGTGTTGACCATATGTCTCTTGTGCTCAACGAGACTATAGTTGATGAAGTTATACGCTTTCTTGACCATAAAAATAATAAGACTTTTGTTCCTCAGTCGGGCGTACTTGAACTTTCAAGTGCAAAACTTCCCAATTCTTCAATATCCGATATCATTGAAGAGGCAGATAAGTATGCCGAAACAATAGAAGTAAGACTTTCGGGCAGTGTTGACATAAGCATCAA
Organism: Clostridia bacterium; assembly: GCA_017435185.1. Taxonomy (GTDB): domain Bacteria; phylum Bacillota; class Clostridia; order Christensenellales; family CAG-138; genus RGIG3096. The sequence goes on from JAFSFN010000072.1 coordinate 10,005, forward strand.
AAACCCATACGGCGAAGAAATCGGCAAGATAGTTGACGGTGTTGCAGATGAGTTTATTGTCAAACAGGGAATAAAGCTCGAGTATATCGACAGTGATACAGATACTTTGTGTTTATATTTCCCCGATGCAGATTATCAAATAGAGCTTATTAAAAGACAGAATGCATCGACTTCGCTCGTATCGGTCATCATGAATGCGCTCATTGACAATGGCATAATAAACGATTCGGCAGCATATGAATTTACGCTTGAAGATAATGAGAATGTATACATACATCTTGAAGCTGATTATGACACAGGCAAAGAAGAAACAGACGCAGAGCAAGGAACAGATAAAGAAACAGGTACAGAGAGCGATAACAGATACAGCACAGGCGATGCGACTGTATATAAGGCAAATGGTGAAAGTGAAGTTAAAGTTGAGGCCGAGGAAACAAAGGCAAACTATGTTCAGTCACTTAAGATTGACAAGCCCAATGTACTTATGACAATTGACGGAAGCGAATCTCTTAATGCAAAGGTTTATCCCGAAACAGCTAAGGTAATATATCAGTCTTCCGATGAATCAATAGTCAGTGTTGATGAACTTGGAAACATAAAGGCGAATTCGCAAGGCTGTGCGTATATTACAGCATACAGCGAGGACGGCAATGCTTTGCAGAATTGCTATGTTACGGTTCTTGAAAATCTGAAACTGGCGCTCAAAGACGACAGTTTGCTTAAATGGGGCGAGGGTTTTGTTGATAAGATCAATGCAAGAACTTCAGCATCAAATGTTATTTCAAACTTCCTGTCGGCGTTTGTCAGAATAACCGATAAGAACGGAGTACCATTTGAAAACAATAACAATATAATAGCTACGGGATGCAAAATACAGCTTTTCTATAATGAAAAAGTGCTTGACGAACTGATCGCCATAGTGCATGGTGATGCTGACGGCAACGGTATTCTCAATTCAAGAGATGTTTCGACGGCCCAAAAGCATCTGTTTGAAATTGCTGTAATAGAAGAAGCTGCATATTTCAGCGCCGCTGATATGAATGATGACGGAAATATCAGCTCAAGAGATATAGCGGCAATGCAAAAGATAATTTTCGCATAACTTTTTTCCTTTTTATACAAGGGACGCATCGGAAAATTCCGATGCGTCCCTTGTATAAGGAATATGATGATATATAAGTCAAAACGGAGGTAATCAACAAATGAATATATACAAAAATATTGCCGAGCTTGTGGGAAAAACTCCGCTTCTGGAATTAACGAATTATCGTAAAACGCATGAACTCAGGGCAAAAATAGTTGCAAAACTTGAATCCTTTAATCCTGCAGGAAGTGCAAAGGACAGAGTGGCAAAGCAAATGCTCGATGACGCTGAGGCTCAGGGGCTTATAAAAGAGGGTGCGGTGATAATTGAGCCTACAAGTGGAAATACCGGCATTGGTCTTGCCGCAATCGGTATCTCGAGAGGGTATAAAGTCATTCTTACAATGCCTGATACTATGAGCGTTGAACGCAGAAATTTGCTCGCGGCATATGGTGCTGAAATAGTGCTTACCGATGGTGCGCTCGGAATGAAAGGAGCTATCGAAAAAGCCAACGAAATTGCCGCACAAACTCCGAACAGCTTTATACCGGGTCAGTTTACCAATGAATCAAATCCAAAAGCACACAGACTGTCAACAGGCCCTGAAATATGGGAAGATACAGATGGACAGGTGGATATTTTTGTTGCCGGCATAGGTACGGGCGGAACAATAACAGGAACGGGCGAATATTTGAAGTCCAAAAATCCAAATATTAAAATAGTTGCGGTAGAACCGTATTCATCGCCTCTTTTGTCGGAGGGAAAGGCGGGCGCCCACGGATTGCAGGGAATAGGTGCAAACTTTGTTCCCGATATACTCAATAAAGATGTATATGACGAGATAATGACCGTAAAAGAAACTGACGCATATGCTGAGGGCAGAGAAATGGCAAAAAGCGAAGGCGTTATGGTGGGAATATCATCGGGCGCCGTTCTCCATGCCGCAAGACTGCTGGCGGAGCGTGAAGAAAACGCAGGTAAACTGATAGTGGTTCTTATGCCTGACACGGGCGAACGCTATTTATCAACACCGATGTTCAAGGAATAAGCGAAAGAGATAGATGTTCAAATGAAAAACTATGCACAAAACAAAAGAGAAAAAGCACAGGAATTGTTCAAAAAGGGATATAACTGCGCTCAGGCAGTCCTTCTGACATATGCTGAGGAGCTAGGGCTTGATGAAAAAACAGCCGCCATGATATCGTCATCATTTGGCGGCGGAATGGGCAGAATGAGGGAAGTATGCGGTGCTGTTTCGGGAATGTTCATGGCTGCAGGATTGAAATACGGATACAGTGACGCGAATGAAAAAGAGGGCAAGGCAAAGCACTATGCGCTCATACAGGAGCTGGCTACAAGATTTCGTGAGAAGAACGGCACCATAATTTGTCGTGAACTTTTAGACGGTATCGAAAGCAGTCATGCGCCTATACCGAGCGAAAGAACGCAACATTACTACAAAAAGCGTCCTTGTGAGTTTCTTGTAGGTGATGCTGCGGAAATTATCGGTCGGTATTTCAGTGAAAACAACTGATTAAAAATGTTAAAAGTTCTGCATTTCTGATGATTTGGAAATTGCCCATATGCAGAAAAGGTTCAATACGGCATCTGCGATAAGGGCAATACCCATTATTACTGCCATAAAAGCAGTGCCCTGCGAAGGGTCAAACATGAGAATAATACCTATAACAAGCATTATGAGGGCGGCGATAAGCAATGCCCTCCAGTTTTTTTGCGATGAAAGTTTCATGTTAAGAGCAGCCTGTATTTTTATTATGCTGTCCCAAACTATTGCTATGCCGACTATTATGGCAAAAACAGTGACAACAAGACTTGCACGAATGAGGAGCATGAGCCCGAAAACGAACAGAATGCCGCCCGAAACGAGACTTGCCTGACCGCCTGATGTGGCGGAAGTACTGTTTTGCTGTGCTCTGTAGTGCGTTAAGAATGAAGCGAGCTTTATTGCGCCGTATATCGCACATGAAATGCCGGCAAGACAGCATATAACATTGAGTGAATTGTGCTGAAAGATTATAAGACCCAAGCCCATTATAAAATAGAGCAGGGCTGTTATGACCATGGTATTCTTCAAAAGTTTAGACATAAGATCATCTCCTTTTTTCGCACATATTATAACACAAAAAAAGGTAATGTGGGGTTTTCTTGCGAAAAGTACACATTACCTTAACTTTTTGGAGATAACTATATTACAACCAGATATATAAGAACTATCGCAACACCTATACCGAACAGAAGCAGTTCAAAAGCAAGTGTTTGGTCTATTCGGCCTGCACGTACATATTTCTTTGTATATCTGCCGAAATGGTCATCCGTCATTGCAGGCACACGATAGGGGTCATGGAAGAAGACGATAAGACTTATTATGTGTATCAAAAAGTCGATAGTGCTGTAGAATACTCTTGCAATGAGCGCGCCTAAAAATGACAATGCATTGATAACAGATGAATAAATGTGTTTTTCAAGTGATATCGGGAAAGTGAATGTTTTTAAGTCGCCTTTCTTGTCTATGAGAAGGAGTCTGACTAAAATGAACAGCACTATGCCTATGAGTATTGAATATAAGGCACCCTGAAGATTTGTAAGACTGAAATAGTGTGCGCTGAATGCTTCGGCATTCAATGATTGGGAAGCAAAGACCGCCAGCTTTTCATATGTGAGATTTGGAAGTATGCCGCACAATATGAGAAGAACAGCCGGAAGTGTGATGGCAAGCGAAGTGCCGCAGTCGAGCTTTAACGGTTTGCTCTGAGCCGAAAGCGGTTTTTGTATGAAGAGTTTGTATATCAATTTGCACATATACGCAAGAGTGAAGCCGCCTGCAATTATGAACAATATCTCCACAACGGAGAGGATATCATGCATGGAAGCTGAAGCGATATGTATATTTTCAACGATTGCTTCATGTATGAGCGTTTTGCTGATATATCCGCTAAGCATGGGAATACCGCTTATGGCAGCTGCGGCAACAGTGAAGCAAACTGCAAGAAGTGAATTGCTTCTGCCTGTTCCGCGCAGTTTGTTAAGGTCTATAGTGTGATAGTTTTTATAGAATGCGCCTGCCGATATGAAAAGTACAAGTTTTATAAGCGCATGATTGATTATATGCAGGATTACGCCGCCTGCCGCATATGCTGTATCCTTTCCAAATGTCAGCATGGAAAGTCCTACGAGTATAAACCCTATCTGCGAAAGCGAAGAACCTGCGAGAGCTCTTTTTAAGTTTATGGCAAAGAGAGCTGTTAGCGCACCTAAAAGCATCGTGATTGTACCTGACACCAAGAGAATCATGGCATAGGTTGTATTTTGATAGAATATTCTGGTTGCACCTATTATAAGGCCGAAAACACCTGCTTTTGTAAGTATGCCCGAAAGAAGTGCACTTGCCGGCGCAGGAGCTATGGGGTGAGCGTTCGGCAACCATGTATGAAGCGGAAAAGCGCCGGCTTTTATTCCAAAACCTGCAAAAAGGAATATTCCACCTGCAAAGAGCAGTTCTTTTTGCGATGTTTGTGCCGCTGCAGAGGCGATTTGGTCAAAGGACAATACGCCGTCCAATGCGGTGTTTATAAGCACAAGTCCCATGAGCAGGGCAAGACCGCCTATTATCGAGTAGGCAAGATATGCTCTTGAAACCTGAGCGGCAGAAACTGTTTCGGTTTGAGCGACCCATACCCATGACGCAAGGGACATCATCTCAAAGAAAATATATGTTGTGAAAAGATCGTCAGAAAGGAAAACGCCCATTGTTGCACCGAACGTAAAAAGAGTGAAAGCGAAATAACGTGCATTATTAGCGCTGCCGCTGAAATATGAGTGTGATGAAAATATCGAGAGCATAAAGCCAAAAGCACAAAGTATTGCAAGTATTGCCTTAAAACCGCTGAAGGAGAATGAGATGCCCATCATACAGAAGTCGCTCAATACAAAAGATGAGTTTTCACCAAAGAGTGCAAGTAATATCGTACAGACGAATATAACAGCGGTGAAACAGCACGCAAAAGTATTTGCGGCGGAGAAAGAACGCTTGCAGATGATGTATACGAGCACAGCGGCAAGCATGGGCAAAAATACACAAACGGGTATAAGAAGATTCATAATATACCTCCGTTAAAACAGCCACGCTGTGAGCGTGTTTTGTATCACGCCCGAGAAACAGCCAAGCAGTATTATGAAGACAGTGAGAATGATGATGGGAATGTTCATCATTGTGCTTTCTTTTACGGTATGTTCCGGTGAAAAATCCGTTTTTTCGTATGCTTTTACCGAAACACTGAGTATATATACAGCTGTTAGTAATGCCGATATCACAAGTGCAGCTATTCCTGCATAGCCCCATGTGCCTACTGATGCGGAAGCTGTTCCCAAAGCCCATTTGCTGAAAAATGCGGGGAAGGGCGGCAGACCCATAAGGGCTATGCCTGCTATTGTGAAGCAAATTGCGGTTATAGGCATTTTCTTGCTGAGGCCGCCTATCTGGTCGAAATAATCAGCATGGCTCTTTTCCATTATTGCACCGATGCAGAAGAAGAGTGTTATTTTGATGAATGCATGGAATACCATATGCTGTGATGCTGCTAAAAGACCGGCGTTGCACATGGTTGTTACACCAAGCAGTATGTATGAAAGATTGCTGACTGTTGACCATGCCATGCGTCTCTTGAGATGGTTTGAACGCACTGCCTCAAAAGAGCCTAAGATTATCGTGATAACAGCGGCAAGCATGGGCAGATACTGGGCAAAGCTCCCAATCAGCAATTTAGTGCCGAAGCTGTAATAGGTTATCCTTATACAAGCGAAAGCACCTGCTTTTACGACGGCAACGGCATGCAATAATGCAGTAACTGGAGTAGGCGCAACAGATGCGGACGGCAACCATGCAAACATGGGGAAAAGCGCCGCTTTTACGCCGAAACCGAAGAATGCGAGAGTGAATGCCACTCTCAATGCCGATATAATATTTTCATTAAGAGCAACACCTTGCAAAACACCGCCGAGAACAAAGTCTGTTGATGTGCCGTATATGGAAATAAATACGAGTGCTATGAAGCCAAAAGACGCGCCTATCATTGAGTAGATAAGATAGCGCTTGCCTGCAAAACGTGCTTCATAATCCA
>JAFSFN010000073.1 GCA_017435185.1 Clostridia bacterium
CACCGCGCTGACCTTCGATTGATGCAAGGAGTGCTGTTTCTTCGCCGCAGACGAATGCACCGCTGCCCAAGCGGAGGTCAATATCGAACTTAAAGCCTGTGCCCATGATGTTATCGCCCAAAAGACCGTATTCACGAGCCTGTTCGATAGCTATGCGCAAACGCTTAACAGCGATGGGGTACTCAGCACGAACATAGATGTAGCCCTGCTGTGCGCCAATGCAGTAACCGGCTATGGTCATTGCTTCCAATACGGAATGGGGGTCACCCTCGAGGACCGAACGATCCATGAATGCGCCGGGGTCACCTTCGTCAGCATTACAGCAGACATACTTTATGTCGCTTTCGGGAGCCTTTGCAAACTTCCATTTCAAACCTGTGGGGAAGCCGCCGCCGCCACGACCGCGCAAGCCCGATGCCAAGAGGATATCAACGATATCGTCACCGCTGAGTTCTGTGAGACATTTTGCCAATGCTTTATAACCGTCGAATGCAATGTATTCGTCGATGTTTTCAGGGTCAATTCTGCCGCAGTTACGCAATGCGATACGATGCTGCTTTTTGTAGAAGCTGGACTCGTTGAGCGTTGTGTTGACGCCGCTCTCATCATGCTCTTTATATACAAGACGCTCTACGGGACGACCCTTGATGATGTGCTCGTTTACGATTTCTTCAACATCTTCGGGTGTTACACGGCTGTAGTAAACGCCTTCGGGATACACAACAACGATGGGGCCTGCTGCACAAAGACCGAAACAGCCTGTGCGGATGACCTGAACTTCTTTGTCATAGCCTTTTTCGGCAAGAAGTGTGTTAAAGTTGTCGATGATCTGCAATGAGTTGGACGAAGTACAGCCTGTACCTGCGCAAACCAATATGTGCGAACGATAAATCATTTCTGTTATTTCTCCTTTAGCTTTAACTCAAATTGAGATTTTTTACTCGTAGCTGCCTACTGTATATTCCACTACAGGATTGCCGTTTACAATGTGCTCTGCAACGATGCGTGAAACCTGTTCGGGAGTTACTTTGCAGTATGTCACCTTTTCCTGACCGGGAACAAACACCTCAACGATGGGCTCAAGACGGCACAAGCCGATACAGCCTGTCTGAGATACTGTTACATTCTGGAGCTGGCGCTTATGTACTTCTTCTACAAATGCGCTCATTACAGGGCGTGCGCCTGCTGCGATACCGCAGGTTGCAAGACCCACGACTATGCGTGTATTGCCCTCTGCACTTTCACGCAAATTGAGCTCGTTGATCTTTTTCTGACGAATAGCTTCCAATTCTTGCAGGGTTTTCATTGATTACATACCTCCATATAGTTCAGATTCGTTATTTACAAGAAAATCCTTTATAAACATTATTACTTCCGGGTCATCGAGCGGTACTTCGCCCAATATCCGCTTCAGCTCGAGCGTGTCAAGCATATATTCATTCTCATTAACTCTGTGCGTATATACAAAACGGATATTGATATTCCCTGTTGCAATCAGGAGCACCGTATCTGCAATATCGCCCAGAGGCGGCCTGTCGATGTGGCTGTGGCGATAAACACCTGTAAGCAAAGTGCCCTTGCCTTCCTCGCTCTCTATTTTGAACGAGCCCCCGCACGCCTCACAGCCTGCCTTGAAAAGCGGAATACCCAACCCCACCTTTCTCGTGGTTCGGGTGGTGACGAATGGGCTCGTGACCGACTTCACCATTTCTTCCGACATTCCGCAGCCGTCATCTTGAAGCACGACTTTCAATGTGTCGTTTGTTTTATCCGTATATTCTTCTATTGTCAAGTCTATACGCTTTGCCTCGGCTCTTATCGAGTTTTGTACAAGGTCCAAAATGTGGAGGGATATTTCTTTCACAAAATACTCCTTTCCGTTTCGCCCCTGAGCAAAGCGTTTACTATGCCCTGCGCACTGAGTTCATCACATTCGAGCTCAAATCCCTGTTCGAGTATATCCTCGAGCATATGAGCGTCGCTTGACATTATACACAGTTTGCCGAGCGCACTGTGGGGGCGCATCTTGAACACCTCCACCGTTGGCATTTCGGGCGTTTGCGGCATCAGCCCCAAAGTTGGGAGCAGGCTGTTCGCGCCCTTATTTATGTGTGCCGGAACCATTATTCCGCCCAATGTGCGGGCTTTGTCGGCAACATCGTTTATATCCATATCACAAGCGGAAAGCAAGAGTCTTTCCACCTCGCCGCAAGGCTCGTCGTCCTCATCGACTATTATCTGATTACCAAACACGGACGGCTTGTTTTTTATTTTGAGCTGGCACTTTTCAACCGCTTCGCCCATTTTCTCCGCCGCTTCAAGTGTTGGAAAATAGCACAGCAGATGGATATCTTCCCTGCTCGTTACTTCTATGCCCGGGACAACACACACACCGTACTCATTGCCCGCTTTGATTGCGGCTTTAATATTCAGTGTGCCGTTATGGTCACATATCGCAACGGCATCAAGCCCTTTGAGCTTTGCCATGCCGACAATGTTCCACGGCGTCATGCTGTCATCCGCACACGGCGACAGGCATGAGTGTATGTGCAAGTCCACTCTTATACGCACTACTTTACGCCCTTTTCGTACATTCTGCCTGCTATTTCATAGCCGCTGAGCGCACTTGACAGCACCGTTATGCCTTCTTCCTCGGCCTTGGCTACAGTATCCGCATCAACTTCACAGCCGTCACAAACTATGACGCAGGCAAAATCATGCAGACTTGCGACCGCAACGACATTCAGATGGGACTGCACCGTTATCCATGCCATACCCTCAGTTCCGTTTGCCATTACAAGGCTGAGCAGATCGCAGACACAGCCGCCTTTTATCTCACGAGATATGTCGGTGCCCTTTGTCAGGAGCTTCATTTCAAGTGCATCAATAAGCTGACTTACCGTCATATGCATACCTCACTGTCTAATTTTGATTCCCTTGCAAATTTGTTAAGTCTACCATCTGTTTTGCAAGTTTCTCTATCCTTTCCTTGAGCTTGAATATGCAGTCAAGCTCGCTCGCTCTGCCCTGAACGATGTCCTCCGCCAGCGAGCGGCAGGTGGGACATCCGCAGGAACCGCAGTCAAGCCCGGGGAAAGTTTTCGTAAGCGTCTTTATCCTCTCCATCTTCTCGATGGCTTCGCTGATATTGTCACTGAGTTTTATACCCTCTCTCGGCTCATACGGAGCGTAGAGGTGGATATCATCTCTGGGCTGTTCACTCTCAATCGGGTGTTCGGATTCATATGAACGCATACGCTCTATGAGCTTTCTGAGATTGTTTTTGGCAACATAAGTGTTTTCAAAAACAAGTGATCCGCCCAGACAGCCGCCTTCACACGACGAGCCCTCGAAGAAATCAAGGTCATCAAGACGGCCGTTCTCTATCTCTTCAAGCACGCAGATGACATTGTGTATGCCGTCAACCGACAGCACATTGCTGTAGCCCAGCGCCGAGCCCTCGCCGCCGAAGCTCGCCCAGTTGACGCCCCGCCAGCTTGCGCGCTTTCTGTTCTTCACATTTTCCGGAACTTCCTGCTTCATTTGAGATGTGAGCAGGCCGTATATATCTCTTATTGCTATAACGCCGTCCACATGGCTCTCACGCCCTGCGTGAATGCTTGCCATCTTTGCCGGACACGGCGTTATGAAGAATGCGCCAATCTTTTCCATCGGCACACCGTGAGCTTTTGAATACTCCTCCTTCGCCATGCGTGCCGCCACTTCCTTGGGCGAAAGCACGTCTGCCACATGGGGCAAAAGCTCGGGGAATCGTATGCGGATAAGGCTCACCACCGCAGGACAAGCCGAAGATATGAGCGGCTTGTTCGGGTTATCCTTTATCATCTCCCTGACAGTGGCGGAAACCATGTCCGCCGCTCGGGCGACTTCAAACACATCATCAAAACCGAGATTCAACAATGCGCTTATAACATTATCTGCACTTTGAAGATTGCGGAACTGACCGTACAGTGACGGCGCAGGAAGCGCTATCTTATGTTCAAAACGGAATATATCTGTTATCGAGTCTGTTTGCGCCACTTTCGCCTGATACGGGCAATTTTTCACGCACAAACCGCAGTCAATGCAAAGCTCGTATATTATCCTCGCCTTGCCGTTGCGGACTCGGATACATTCCATCGGGCAATTTTTCAAGCAAGTTGTGCAGCCCACGCACTTATCATGCTGGAGTTTAACGCTGTGATATATTTTTTTGTTCGGCATGGGTTTTCCCCCTTTCGCCCAACTATATATTAAAGATTAAATTCCATGGTTATCGTTGTGCCCTTGCCGAGCGCCGATTTTAAGTCAAAGCTGTCCGAACAGCGTTTCATATTCGGCATACCCATGCCTGCACCGAAGCCGAGCATACGCACCTCCTCGGTAGCTGTAGAATAGCCCTCCTGCATCGCCAGCTCTATGTCGGCGATACCGGGACCGATATCTTCGGAAACAAGGCGTATCTTGCCGGGATAAACCGACAAAACGAGCTTTCCGCCGTCGGAGTGGATGGCAAGATTTATCTCTGCTTCGTATGAAGCTATGGCGACCCTGCGGACTACCGATGAATTAACGCCCAATTTTTTGAGCATATTCTTGAATGCTGCCGCTCCCTGACCTGCCGTGGCGAAATTGCCTTTTTCTACCGAATGTATTTCTTCAAAAGTTGCACTGCCTCGTTCAGTCATTGAATATTCCTCCGGCCATCCAGACCTTCTTCGTACAATTTACCGCAAACATTGAACATGGATTCATCGGTGCGCATGAGAACTATCTCATTTTCCTGCGCTGCTTTTACAATATCGTCAGTCGGCATCTTGCCGCGAACAAACACTATGGCGCAAAGATCCAATATCTGGGCAGTCAGCACTGTATGCATCGTGCAAAGGCCGGAAATTAACACTCTGTCA
>JAFSFN010000074.1 GCA_017435185.1 Clostridia bacterium
ACTATTCAAAGGACAAGAATCTCTGGCATCTTTCACACTAAGGTCTTGACCTTGAAGATCCTGCAAACGAGCCCCTCTACAACAAGCCCGGTTTCCTTGAAATGGGTGTTTCACCCGAACAGGCTCCCGACACACCGACCTATGTCACGATTTCCTTTGAAAAGGGCGTACCCGTAGCATTGAACGGTGAAAAGATGAGCGGCACAGACCTCATACTCAAGCTGAACGAAATCGGCGGCGCTAACGGCATCGGCCTTGACGACCTCGTAGAAAACCGTCTCGTCGGCATGAAGTCACGCGGCGTTTACGAAAATCCCGCAGGCACAATCCTCTACAAAGCTCATCAGATACTTGAAACATTGTGCCTCGACAGAGATACAATGCACTATAAAGAAATCATAGCCGTTCAGTTCGGTGAACTCGTATACTTCGGCAAGTGGTACACACCCTTGCGTGAGGCTCTCTCCGCATTCGTAACAAGCACACAGCAGTTTGTAACAGGCGAAGTCAAGCTCAAGCTCTACAAGGGCAATGTTATCAACGCAGGCGTAACATCACCCTACTCCCTCTATGATGAGGAAATAGCAACATTTGACGAAGACGAAGTTTACGACCAGAAGGATTCGGCAGGCTTCATCAAGCTCTTCGGTCTGCCCCTCAAGGTCCAGGCAATGTCCAAGCAGAAGAAGAACTGATGCTGCAGACAGAGAACTGAATACATAAGCATACAAGCGCACAAAGCGATAATTCATCAAAAAAACACTTTGTGCGCATTGGCTTTTTAATAAACCTAATTTTTCGGAGGTAAAAATAAGCATCATGAGCAACAAACTCTGGGCAGGAAGATTTTCAAAACAGCTCGACAATACAGTCAATGATTTCAACTCATCCATTCGCTTCGACTGCAGAATGTACAAGCAGGATATCACCGCTTCTATAGCACACGCCGACATGCTCGGCAAATGCGGCATAATAAGCGCCGATGATTCCGAAAAGATCAAAGCAGGTCTTAAAACCATACTGACAGATATAGAAAGCGGCAAGTTAGATATAGACTTTTCGGCGGAAGATATCCACACATTCGTTGAGGCAGAACTTACAGAGCGTATAGGCGATGCAGGCAAGAAGTTGCACACGGCAAGAAGTCGCAATGACCAGGTAGCCGTTGACTTCAAACTCACATTGCGTGATGAAGCCGAAAACATATATACCCTGCTCACAGAGCTTATAAATGTCATATGTGACAATGCTGAAAAATATGCCGACACGGTAATGCCGGGCTATACACATCTGCAAAGGGCACAACCCATCACATTCGGCCATGCGCTCATGACATATGCAATGATGCTCCTGCGTGATATGTCCCGTCTTGACGATTGGAAAAAACGCATGAATGTTTCTCCTTTGGGGAGCGGTGCGCTTGCGGGCACCACACACCCCATCGACAGAGAGATGACCGCAAAAGCACTCGGTTTTTCAGATTACACACGCAACAGTCTTGACGGCGTGAGCGACAGAGACTATGCTATAGAGCTTGCTTCCGTACTCTCGCTCATAATGATGCACCTCTCACGCTTCAGTGAAGAAATAATCCTCTATTGTTCATGGGAATTCAAGTTCATAGAGCTTGACGACGCATACGCAACAGGCTCAAGCATGATGCCTCAGAAGAAAAACCCCGACATCACAGAACTTGTACGAGGCAAGACAGGCCGTGTTTACGGTGATCTGACAACGCTTCTTACAATGATGAAAGGTCTGCCGCTTGCATATAACAAAGATATGCAGGAAGATAAAGAAGCGGCTTTTGATGCGCTCGACACGGTCAAGATGTGTCTTGAAGTATTCACGCCCATGCTTCGCACCATGACAGTCAATGCGGCAAATATGCGCAATGCGGCGGCAAAAGGCTTCATAAACGCCACCGACTGTGCGGATTATCTCGTGAAAAAGGGTATGCCTTTCAGAACAGCCTACAAACTCACGGGCGAACTGGTTTTCCATTGCATAGAAAACGGCAAGGCACTTGAAGAACTCACTCTTGAACAGTTCCGCTCATTCTCCGAGCTGTTCGACGACGGCATATATACGGCCATCGACCTTGACGAATGTGCCAAAAAGCGCATTTCCCAGGGCGGCACAGCTCCCGACAGCGTGCGTGAACAAATCGAATGGACAAGGAATCAGATAAAATGATAAAAGTATTCGTAAACGGAAATCAAGGCACAACGGGCCTTAAAATATTCGACAGACTCAACAACCGAAGCGACATAGAGCTTTTGACTGTCGATGAATCTTTGAGAAAAGACACGCTTGCCTGCGCCAAGATAATGGACGAGGCAGATATAGCTTTTCTGTGTCTTCCCGATGCGGCGGCTGTTGAAGCCGTAAGCAGTGTGTCAAACCCGAACCTCAAAATAATCGACACTTCAACGGCGCACCGCACTCTCAGCGGTTGGGCATACGGTTTTGCAGAGCTTTCAAAAGCGCACCGCAGTGCGATAAAAACTTCAAAACGCATTGCCGTTCCCGGCTGTCATGCAAGCGGTTTTATATCGCTCGTGTATCCGCTCACACAGAGCGGAATAATGGGCAACGATTATCCCGTTACCTGTCATTCGCTCACCGGCTACAGCGGCGGCGGCAAAAAGATGATTGCAGACTATCGTTCTGAAGGCAGGGACATTGCCCTTTCATCAGCAAGGCAATACGGCATATCCCAGATGCACAAGCATCTTCCCGAAATGCAAAAAATATGTTCACTTGACTATGCGCCCATATTCTGCCCCATAGTTGACGAT
>JAFSFN010000075.1 GCA_017435185.1 Clostridia bacterium
CTTGTCAATTGCATCAACGAGAGAATCAATCTGTGCCTTGTTGAGTGTAAGAGATGCACTCATGTTCTCTACGGGATATTCGGGAATATTCGCATAGGATGCGGCCATTACGCCCTCAACCTTGCCGGAAAGATACGCATCAACAGCTGTCGTGAGGAACTGAGCCATTGTGAGGTTCTGACCGTCAACTTCTGTTATTGTGGGAAGTATGCCGTTGCTGTCAATACGGTTTTTAACGCGTGATGCTGCGCTGAACACTTCCGGAATGTCGATAGTTGTTTCAACTGTACCGACTGCCTTGGGTGCCTTTTCGGGTGCCTTGTAGGAAGTGCCGCTCCAGGGACTTACTTCAACTGCTGAAGGCAGAGTTCTGTTGCCCTTATAGTATTCAAGTATCTGAGCAAAAACATATGCTGTGTTCTTGGGCGAAATAGCGCCGAGTGATGTGCCGAAGCATGAAGGAACAGCTGAAGCACTGTTGACAGCTTCAATGACTGCCTTTGCAAGAGCGACATATTCGCCGCGCTTGAGTTCGCCGCGAGTTATGTTTTCGCGGACTGTGCTTTCATCAATTGTTCTGAGCGCTTTGTAAGCTGCCGAAATACGGCTGCCGTTTGCCAAATCGAGGATAGCGTCAGCAGCAGAATAAAGATAATCTTGAATTGAAAGACGCTGGGTGTCTGCTGTTACATAAAGAGGTATGTCACCATTCCTTTCTATGAACTTGGAATACCTGACGGATGCGTTAAGCATGCTGACATGAGTAAGCTCGGAAGAAGCACTTTCTGCCGATGCTGCTACGGGAAGCATTGAGAGCACCATCATAAGGGAGAGCATGATTGATAATGCTTTTTTCATGATTTGAAATCTCCTTTCAATTTTAGATACGGACAAATGCTCGTCTATATCCACCAAAAATTATAACATGAACAAAGCGTTAACACAATATGAATAAAAAAAGAATCGGAAAGTTTTTTGTAACTTCTTTACCGGAAAAAGAACTCAGTTTTAGCGAAAGAAAAAAGCCGCACCCGAAAGTGCGGCTTTTGTGAGTTTGTTTTTAGAAGTAGAGCTCAACGAAGTTTGCTTTATGTTCTTTGAGCGTCCATCTTTCATGGTTGCCGTATGTGTTTGTCTTCATTGAGTTGTCGCATGTTACCCATTCGCCGTTGACAAAGAGCTCCGCATAAACATGGCCGTAAACTGTGCTTCCCCAGTAACCGTCAATATGAGCATATCTTGCGGGAATACCGATTGCACGAGCAAGAGCTACGGTGTAGTGACCATGGTCACAGCAGTTAGCTATTCTGTCGTTATGTACATCCAATGCACTGCGTTTGGTGTTCTCGTAGTAGCTGTAAGTTACATTGTTGAGTACCCAGTTATAGATGGCCTTCGCCTTAGCTTCTGTGTCTGTGAGACCTGAAGTTATCGACTCTGCGTGTGCGATTATCGTTGCATTGTCGGATTCGCAGTTCAAAGTAGCTGTTGTGTAGTCGGAAGGCCATGACGAGATGGAGGAGGGAAGTGTGCCGCTTGTCTTATATTCTGCAAGCATACGCACAACTACTGCCAAGCATCTGTCAAAGTTTGCTTTGCCGCTGTAGGAA
>JAFSFN010000010.1 GCA_017435185.1 Clostridia bacterium
TAGTTTCGGGTTTCCTGCTTGCTTTCACGCTCAGCCTTGATGATTTTGTGGTCAGCTGGTTTGCAGGCAACGGTGTTGACAACCTTTCAATGTACATATACGGCATTGCAAGGAGAGGCATAAATCCCAAGATAAATGCATTGAGTACCATAATGTTCATTGCAGTCATAACGCTTCTTCTCATAGTAAATATCAAGTCGATAAGGGAAGAACGCATGCAGAGTATACAGAACAAAAAGACGACACAGAAGCGTGTCGCACAGAGATAATATCATGGAGGTAGAATCAATGAAAAAGATCACACTTTTGTTGGCAATGGTAATGTTGCTTTCGGTCGTATTTGTCGGCTGTGCCGATGATGAAACGCTCTATATTCTCAACTGGGGTGACTATATCGACGAAGAACTTCTTACTGAGTTCACAGAAGAAACAGGTATTAAAGTTAAGTATGTTACTATGGCAAATAACGAGGAAATGCTCGTAAAACTTCAGGCAAGCGATTGCAGATTTGATGTTTGTTTCCCTTCTGACTATATAATCGAAAAACTCATTGCTGACGATTTGCTCCATGAGATCAATAAAGACAATATTCCCAACATGGTCAATATTGATGAACGCTTCCTTGACCTTGCGTTTGACCCTGACAATAAGTATTCCGTTCCTTACATGTGGGGTACTGTCGGTATTCTTTACAATACCACAATGGTCAATGAGCCTGTTACAAGCTGGGATGTTCTCTGGGACGAAAAGTATGCCGATCAGATACTTATGTATGACAGCATAAGAGACAGCATGGGCGTTGCACTTTTGAAGCTGGGCTATTCGCTTAACACACGCAGTGAGGCGGAAATCGAAGCTGCCGCTGAAGCATTGATCGAGCAGCGTCCCCTGGTTCATGCGTATCTCGGTGACAATATCAAAGAAAGCATGATAAACGGTGAAGCGGCTCTTGCGGTCGTATACAGCGGTGACGCAATGTGGTGCATGGATGAAGAAGAGGGAAATCCCGACCTTGCTTTCGCAATGCCCGAAAAGAGCAATCTGTGGTTTGACAATATTGTTATACCCAAGACTTCAAAGAACAAAGAAGCTGCCGAGAAATTCATAAACTTCCTTTGTGATGCAGAGGTTGCAAAGCGCAACACCGAGTATATCGGCTATTCCACACCCAACAAAGCGGCGCTTGAACTTTTAGACGAGAGTTATATAAATAATCCTACATATAATCCGTCCGCAGAGCTTATCGCAAACTATGAGCTTTTCAGCGACCTCGGTGATTTCGTATCTGTATACAACAAGCATTGGGAACGCGTGAAGGCTAACTGAGCGTAAAAACGATAACTATGTCAAACATAATCAAAAAAATGTTTATGCCCGAGCACTTGGTTAAATCTGACCTGATACAGGCGGAGCTGCCAAGTGCTTCGCATGTGTATAAGCGCTGTATAAAAACTGCTTGGCCTGCGGCTGTCGAGTCTGTATTTATTGCGCTTATGGGCCTTATAGATACATTCATGGTAAGCCGACTGGGCGAAACGGCAATATCTGCTGTCGGCATAACCACACAGCCAAAATTCCTGTTCATGGCATTGATATTTGCGCTGAACATAGGCGTTACGGCAGTTATTGCCAGACTCAAGGGCGAGGGCGATAATATCGGTTGTCGCCGCACGCTTACAACAGGAATAATAATCAGTACTGTCATATCGGCGATCATGACAGTTATTGCATTTTTCTTTTCAAGGCCGATACTTCTGCTTGCGGGTGCGCAGGACAGCTTTTTGGAGGATGCAAATGATTATTTCCTTATAATCATGATAGGACAGTTCTTTAACTGTATCAGCACCACTATAAATGCGGCACAAAGAGGAATCGGCAATACTAAGATTGCCATGATAACAAATACGGCGGCGAATATACTCAATATTATATTCAATGCATTGCTTATAAACGGACTGTGGATATTCCCGCGCCTTGGCGTTAAAGGTGCCGCTATTGCAACTACGATAGGCAATATTGCTGCATTCCTGCTTTCTATGGCGTGCATACTCAACCGAAAGAACGAAATATCTGTGATTTCAAGAGGTATACTAAAGTATGATCGCCGCATTATATCAGGAACAGTGCGCATAGGCTCATCAGGGCTTGTTGAGCAGGTGTTCATGCGCATCGGCTTTTTCACTTTTGCCGCACTTATTGCCAATCTGGGCGACATACCGTTCGCTACGCATCAGATATGCATGAATATACTTCATATTTCATTTGCTATGGCTGATGGCTTTTCTGTTGCGGCAACCGGACTTGTTGGACAGAGCCTTGGCGAGAAACGGCCTGACTGCGCTATGATATACGCAAAGGCCTGTCAGAGATTTACCGTCATTATAAGTGCGGTACTGTTTATTTTCTTTCTGTGCCTTAGACGGGAACTTATTCTCATCTTTTCGGATACGCCCCAAGTCGTGGAGCTCGGTTCGATAATCGTTGTTATAATCGCTGTAACCGGATTTTTTCAAACATCTCAGTTCGTGCTTTCCGGCAGCTTGAAAGGCGCAGGCGACTCAAAGTATCTCGCAATAATATCGTTTGTCGGAACAACGATCATTCGACCTGTGATATCGTGGCTTCTTTGCTATCCGCTCTCATTCGGGCTCATTGGTGCATGGTTGGGAATGTTCGTCGAACAGGTCGTACGCCTCATTCTCAACTCTGTCCGATTCTCAAATGGCAAGTGGGCTCAAATCAAGGTGTGATTTTATTATGGGGCTCAGCCCCATTCCCCGGTCGCTTTTCAAAAAAGCGACGGAAAACAAGGGAGGGGAACAAATACTATAATAAAAAGTCCTGCACGATAATGTGCAGGACTTTTTGTAGTTATTTTGGCGACCTTTTTCAAAAGTCGACGGGGTTAAAGGGGCAGAGCCCCTAAGTTATTCAACGGAAATTTCTCCATGCTCTTTCTCGTATGCGGCAACACAGCGTTTTATATATTGCTCAAGCTCTTTGTTTGCGGAACGTCCTTTGGATTCGGCAATATACTTAAATTTACTGAACAGCACACGATCTGTTCGCAGAGTATAGCGTAAAAGAGTGTCTTTCATTATGCTGTACCTCGTTGGCAATATTACAATAGTATTATGATGTAATTATGACGAAATTATTGCGTCATAACAAAACTGATGATATAATGACGCAAAAGTGACGAACAAGAGGAGGGCTTTATGAAAGTCGCAGTGATAGGTTCAAGAACTTTACAGATAAATAATATTAAAAACTATCTGCCTCAAGGAATTACGGAACTTGTCTCAGGCGGGGCAAAAGGCGTGGACACTTGTGTAAGAAAATATGCTTTATCTAATGGCGTAAAATTAGTAGAGTTTTTACCTGAATATGACAAGTATGGGCGAAGTGCACCTTTGAAACGAAATTTAGAGATCATAGAATATGCGGATGAAGTGATAGCTTTTTGGGATGGAATTTCAAGAGGTACAAAATATGTTATTGATAAGTGCAAGGAAAATAATATAAAAATTACGATATACAGAATAAATGATTTTTATTAAAAGGTCCTGCACCTTGTCGTGCAGGACCTTTTGGATTGTTTGTTTTTACCTATTAACTTTTTAACAAATCGCTAATGGGTGTTGATAAAGCTCATTCCCACTCTATAGCATCTATTGATACGAGATATTCTTCTGCGAAGTCGAGGAAGTCTTCGGCCATACGCATGCAGTACATTTTGTATTCTGGATATGTGGCTTTGAGTTTTTCGAACATACGCTCATAGGCGTCATCGTCATCATAAATTCCGTCTTCGCCGAGCTCCTCCTGGTAGGCAGAATCTTCTTCCATGAGGGTGGTCACCATTTTGTCGAGCTCACCTTCTTTGAGAAAGTCAAAATCACCTTCGGCTTTGAATTTATTGATTATATATTCTTTCATTTCGGTCATGTTAATTTCTTCAGACATGGCGCTTCTCCTTTTTGTTCTATTCTGTTATTATGATTTGATGCACGATTTTTATACGATATCGAATTCGATATCGGGCAGACGGCGCTGAAGACGCACGACTATGCTGTTTTCACTGTTGCTGGGACTTGTACCCATGACTATGATATCGACATTGTTTTGAGAAGCAAAATCGACAAGTGCATCATCGACATTGTCGGCACGAAGAAGCGAGAGCTCGGCATCGGCTACTTGTGCGGCAGTAAAGAGGTATTCAATGGCATCGGACTCAAACAATGAGTTCATGAAATTCTGACCTGTTTGTACACAATGTACAACATACATTACGGCGTTACCCAGGCGGCGTTCACTGCCGTGAGAAATCAAACGTTCACAACTTTTTTGACCTGTGACGCATACCATTATATTCTTTTCTCTTTTTTCCATAACAAACCCTTTTTTGTTATTATAACACTAATTTTGCAGAAAAAAAGTGCGAAAATATGATTATACTATGAATTTTTGCGCATATTTTCGATATTTGCAATTATTATCGTCATGTCATCACGGTCGCTGAGCCGCCTTGCCATACATAGCAAATAATCTGCCATGGCGTTTAAGTCTTCAAACTGTGACGGCAAATCGAGCAATATATCTGGCAATAAGTCACATAAAGATTCGCTCATCCCGTCCGTCATCATAAAAACAAAATCGCCGCTTCTGAGCTTTGTCTCGTGCAGTGAAGCGCGCGCTTGAGCCAATATGCCTATCGGAAGGGCTTGGGAACACAGTGTAAAAACTTTCTGCCCTCTGACGATATAACTGTCGGGTGCTCCCTGCTTTACAAAAGAGGCATTTAAGTTTGAAAGATTTATACAGACAGCATCCACTGTAGTGTACATATCGTTTTCGCTTCGTTGGAGCATGAGCATATTTACGCATTCGAGAGCATTTTTCAAATCAAAACCTATTGATAAAAGATCCGAAAGCAGAGTGACTGCTGCTGCGCTTTCTTTATGTGCTTTTTTGCCGCTTCCCATTCCGTCTGAAAGCGCGAGCAGAATATTTGTATCATACTCGCGCACAGCAATGCTGTCACCCGTTTCCTCGTTTCCGGCTTTGGGACATGCCGCAGCTCCCACCGCAACACGGTAGTTTCTTTGTATTGGTTCTGCCATACAGCCATCGGCAAGTTTTACCATGAGTTGTCCCGTTGCAAGAAGTTGTCTGTTGGCCAGCTTGACACGTTCATCTCCCGATGGGGCAAACATTTTTGCAACGGTGCATATTACCTGAGAAGCCTCCCTCAGCTTAAACTGCAAAGAATACAATGAGGCTTCTATCAGTGCAGGGCTTTTGTTTTCACTGCAAAGTTCTAATTTATGAAGAAAAGACCTCGGAAGCATTATATATGCGCTGGAGGCTATCACGGATTCGAGTATAAAAAC